>CAYPJB010000031.1:0-18257 GCA_964410845.1 uncultured Bacteroidales bacterium
TCCTGTCTGCGGTCCGCACCATCTACGCCAGCATCCTTGACCAATGGCTGAACGTTCCAAGCGGCGTGGTGTTACCGGAGAAGTTCAAGGGGATGAACATATTTCAGTAAACAGCAACTCATCTAAATGGTTGAGTTTTCAGTGCTGAGTCGGCTGAAGCCGGGGCATTAACGAAAAACCCCGGTCACGGGTATGACCGGGGTGCTCATTATTATTTATCTGCGGGTAACTACTTAGCACTCTTCAAAGCTTTGATCACGGCGTCGCCGTTGATGTTAAGCTTCATGTTGATATTGCTACCAGTCACATTAGCCTTCACCTTCTTGAGGGATTCGCTAAGTGGCTTGAGTTCTGGATGATCTTCCGCGAAGTTGACGATCATGGCCACAGCACTTTCGAAGTTTTCGCTGGCTTCCTTGGCGTGTTCCTTGGCCTTCTCTTCGTTGACACAGGCAACATCAACATTGCCGTTCACATCCTTGTCGATAGTAAGCGTAGCGACGAAGTGCTTGAGTTCATCAGCTTTGTTTTTGGGAGCGAGACCAGCGGCAAAGATGGTATAGGTGTTCTTGCGCTGAGAGAGCAATGGTTTGAACGCAGCAGCCACCTGGGTCTTGCCCTTGTTCTTGATGGCTTTGGTCATCACTTCCTTGCTGATGGACATCACAACGACGCCGTCTTCAGGGATAGCCATGTAGAAAGGCATGGGCTGCTGGGTCTGCTTCATTTCGTATACAGTGACGTCGCCCACTTTTTCTTCCTTCACTTCCATCTGGCCGGAACCAGACATCATGGGAATAAAGCCTTCGACCATGGAAGCATTCACCGTGGGAACGCCAAGCGTCATGACCATGTTGGGAATGTTGCCTACTTCTTCCTTGGAGTTCATGGCGATGGTAAATTCGCGAACGAATTCCTTGCCCATCATCATGAAGTTGCCTACAGCATCTTCGGTAACGATGTTCTTGAGTTCGGGTCCCATATTCTCCATCATCTTCTTGGCGTTCTCATCCGGAACGAAGTTGGAGATCATGTTGATGGCGGTTTCGCCGTACTTTGTGACAACGAGGGGAATGCCTTTCTTGAGAAGGCTGGATCCCATGAGTTGATTCAAATTGATTTGGATGACAGTATCAGTTCCTTCAGGGAAGTACTTGTCGGGCGAGGTGCCTTGAGCGGCGACCATGCCCGGCTGCAGCGCGACAAGCGCCACGCACAGAACTGCTAACTGATACAGCTTGCGATGAAGCGACATACAACACCCTTTGAAGTGGGAGGTTTTACTGTGAGGAAGCCATTCCTTCAGCTAGGGAGCATCTTGCAGAGTTTCGCTGCTTTGGCAAGTTGCGAGGTAGCAAAAGGATACCAGTAATTCGTACGGGTATGGCTTGTATTTACCCGGCGAAGTAGGGATATGTTTCAGGAAAGCAGAGCACGCTGTGCGTTTCTACCCACAAGAAGTGCTCGTCACTTACCGCAAGTTATTGAGAGTTGGAATCTCATCCAGTTGATGCAAATACAACGTGCCCTACGATTGCACCTTGAACGTTAATTTAGCCAGCACAAGAAAGACGAAGCCAAAGCCCAGAAGTACAAGGCAAGAGGTGCTTACCATCGCCAGGTTGGGTGTTGGGCTGAGGAGCAATTGCGAATAGGCATCGAGAGCCCAAGCCTGCGGGGCGATGCGGCTGAATTCTTTCATTGCTTCCGGCATCAGTTCTCTGGGCATTAGACAGCCGCTGATCCCGGCTAGAACCAGTACCAGCAAGGTGCCGACGATGGCGACCTGGCTTTCTGTGCGAGACATGGCAGCTATCCACAGGGCGAGACTGGTAGCAGCGAAACTGGTGCAAATGACAACTGGGATCAGCCAGAGCGGAGCGGCACCCCAGTTCATGCCGAAAATGAGCTTGCCCATCAGAAGCAGGAAGAACCCTTGAACGATGGAAAGCAGCAGGCAGGGTAGAAACTTGCCTGCAAGGATGGCGGAGGCACTCAGTGGTGCGGTGATGAGTCGGCGAAGTGTTCCCTGCCGACGCTCTGCAACAAGCATCCAGCCCACGGTGAGCACCATGAAAAAGGCGAACATGACCGTGTAGGAAGGCACCAGAACCTGATATCGGATGGCGCCTCGCTGCAATAATCCACTTTTTTCAGCCTGATAACTCAGCAGTGTGGTGCTTTCAGTGAACCGAGGATCAGACTTGGTGAGTGCAGCCCAGGTTTTGCCTGTGAGGTTGTATTTGGCGAACAGCTTTTTGAGAGCAGCCTTGATGCCGACACCCATCTGTGCTTTGAAGTCATCGGTGAGTAGGAAGCGTGGTATTTTGGCTTCAGCAGCCAGCACGCTAAGGAACGAAGGGTCGGAGAGTTTCTCGAAGGCTCGGCCGATCATCCACGGCAGAATCACTCGGATGAGGGTGACCTGCCCTACTTGTTCGATGATGGAAGCTGCAGCGGATTGAGTCGGATCACGGAGCATCCGGGCATCGAGTTTGCTCAGTTCAACGCCATCCCGGTAAAAGGGATTGATGCCGGTAGTGAGAAACGAGCACTGTTGCACTTGTTTGCTGAAGTTCTTGCCGAAGACCATGATCGCCGAGCGTTGGCTGGTTTGGCAAAGCTTCTCAGCAGTTTCGAGATCGGGCAGCACTTCTACTCGAATTTCAGCGGTCTCGGCCAGATCACGGATGACCACTTTAGCCCAGGTTTCAAACGGAAATTGGGCCTGGCGTGGGATGTTGGCCATCGCTGCGCTGCCTAGGAAAGAAGGTAAACTACCAAACAGTGGTTGCGACGTAGCTCGGAGCCAGGCGGCAGCTTCGGCGAGTGCTGCTGACTGATCAATCGTACCTTCATCGAGATCTACAAGGCTGATGCGCAGTCGATCGTCGGGCTTTTGGCCAAAGGTTTCACCCAGGGCCATGCCGAGAACAAAAATAAAGATAATTGGCATTACTAAAAGCAGTAATGCCGAACGTCGATCTCGAAGCAGCAGGGCGAGATCCTTCTGGGCGACTATCAGGATCGAACGCCATGTTGTAATCATGATTAATCAGCAGTGAGTACCTGCACGCCGTTTTCGGTGATGGCCACGGTGTGTTCGACGTGGGCGCTCGGCAACCGATCGCGAGTGATAACCGTCCACTGATCTGGTAGTTCCTGTACGTCTTTCTTGCCGAAGTTTACCATTGGTTCAATGGCAAGCACCAGGCCCGGAACGATATCGAAATCGACATCTTTCATTTCCTTATTGGAGTAATTCGGCACCTGTGGGGCTTCATGCATACTGCGGCCAATGCCATGTCCGACGAATCGTTCAACGATGCTGAAGCCAGCCTTTTCGACGTGCTGTTGCATGAGAACGGAGACTTCAGTCCAGCGTTTCTTGCGACCTACTTCCTTTATGGCGATGGCCAGGGATTCCTCGGCAATCTTGACCAGTTTCAGGATGTCCGGGCGTACATTGTCGCCAACTGGAACGCAGATAGCAGCATCAGCGCAGAAACCATCGAGCTTGCAGGCGGTATCCACCTTGAGGAGGTCGCCAGGACGAAGAACTCTTGGGCCGGGAATGCCATGCACCACTTGCTCATTCAGGCAGATGCAGGTACTTGCAGGGAATGGACGCTTGCCGGGGTAGCCCTTGAACAGCGGTTCAGCGGAGTGTTTGGCAAAGAGAGCATCGATCTCGTTATCGATATCGATAGTACGCGTGCCGGGGACTGCCATGCGGCGGGCGATGGCGAGTGCCTCGGCAACGATTTTGCCAGCTTCCCGCATCTTGGCGATCTGTTCCGGAGTTTTGAGGATGGGGCGTTGCTGCTGTTGTTGAGCCTTCTGCATCATGGATTCAATTCCTTCTCCAACGCTTCCATTAAAGCTTCGGTGACTGATTCTACACTGCCAATCCCACTGACTTCCTGAAAAAGCCGATGCTGACGATAATAATCTATCACCGGTACAGTAGAAGTGCGAAAGGTTTCCAATCGGTGACGAATGACCTTCTCGGAATCGTCTTTTCTCTGTTCGAGAGGACCGTGACAACGGTCGCAGATGTCCGGCACTTTGGGAGGTTGATAGCGAAGATGGTAGCTCGCGCCACATTGTGAACAGGTGCGACGACCACAGATACGTTCGACTACTTCCTGATCATTGACGTTTAACAGTAGTACGGCATCGAGTGACATGCCTGCGTGCTTGAGAATAACATCAAACGATTGGGCCTGAGGCAGTGTGCGAGGATATCCATCGATCAGAAAGCGAAAGGGGCACTGGGGGCCGGTAAATCGTTCTTCAATCACGCCGTTGATGAGTTGGTCGGGGACGTATTTACCAGCGTCCATATATGGCTGTGCGGTCTTGCCCAGAGGCGTACCCTTCTTGATAGCTTCGCGCAGAATATCGCCCGTGGAAAGATGGAGCAAACCGAGCCGCTGGCACAGTCGATCTGACTGAGTGCCTTTGCCGCTGGCCGGAGGTCCGAGAAGTATCAAACGCATACCGAGTTGCCTTTTGCTTAACGCACTCGAGTGTACGCCTTGGGAGAGATCATCACCCCGGGCCGATAAAAGAGTAATATATGAAGCGTCCAAGAAGATCGCATGGGAAAAGAGAAGGGAGCCGATATTTTGGCTCCCTCGTGTTTTGCAACGCAGAAGACTCGTGAACGGTTAGTCTTCTGTGACACCCTGGTAGTTTCTCATTACCAGGTGACTGTTGATCTTCTGTACCAGATCCAGACAGACACTGATGACGATCAGCAAACTTGTACCTCCGAAGAAACCTGCCACGACGTAGTCAACCTTCATGCTCAGGGCGATGAGTGTTGGCAGAATGGCGACCAGAGAAAGGAACGCGGCGCCAACCAGCGTAATGCGGGTCATTACTTTTTCGAGATACTCTTCAGTTCGCTTGCCGGGACGATACCCCGGAATAAAGCTGCCCTGATCTCGAAGGTTGTTGGCAACTTCCTTCGGGTTGAACGTGATTGCCACCCAGAAGAAGGAGAAACCGAAGATACCAATTACGTAGAGCAAGTTGTAGAGATAGGCACCGTGATCCTGTAGTTCGACAGCCAGTCGGTTACCGAAATTCCAGCTATTCCCAATGATATTGTTGAAGAGGGTGAGCAATAGACCGGGAACCATCAACAAACTGCTGGCGAAGATCACCGGCATCACGCCAGCATGATTGAGACGCAAAGGCAGCGATTGACGCATGCCACCATAGACCCGGCGGCCACGCACGTGCTTGGCCGACTGGGTAGCGATGTGTCGCTGAGCCTTGGTGATGAGAATGATGAAATAGACAGCGCTGATGAATAGCAAGATCAACACAATCAGCGTTGCCAGGTTCGCTCCCTGTCCGCTGCCTCCGATCTCGAAGATGCCCCAGTTGAACTTGGTTCCGTTCTCGACAAAGAACAATCGTTTGATGGCTTCAGGAAGTCGTGACACGATGCCAGCCATGATGATCAAGCTGATTCCGTTACCGATCCCGTACTCATCAATCTGCTCACCTATCCACATGAGGAAAAGCGTACCGCAGGTCATAGTAAGTACAGCAGTGAGAATATCAAAGAAGTTATCCCATCCAGGCAGATACAAGGCGCCACTGCCGCCGTGGCTAGCAAGGATATAACTGTTCACGTAGATGTAGCTCTGTACCAGGCAAATGGGAACAGTAGCATATCGCGTGTATTCGTTGATCTTCTTTTGACCACTTTCTCCCTCCTTCTTGAGCTTTTCGAGGGGCGGATAGAAAGTGGCAAGCAATTGGAAGATAATCGAGGCTGAGATATATGGCATGATGCCGAGGCCGAATATCGTTCCCTGGCTGAGCTGTGAGCCCGAGAAGACCGAGGCAAAGGCAAGCAACTGACCCACTCCGCCACCAAGGCCGGAGAACTGTTCAGCGATCTGTTTCTGGTCAACCATCGGCAATGGTATGTGATAGCCGATGCGGTAAACTGCCAGGAAAATCACAGTAATGATGATCTTCTGCTGCAGTTCCGGGATGCGGAAGAAGATGGTATAAAGCGTATTCACTCTTAGTCCCTTGTGAATCGAAGCTCGAGAGCATCCTGCGACTCCGGGGACTCATGTCCGCCGGCTCATCATCCGGGGGAAGATATCCCTCGGCTCTTCTAATACTAACAGCCGCCAACTGAGTTGACGGCTGTTTGGTTCGTTACAGCCTCTGTAATGGTATCGAGAGGCCAAGGAGGAAGCAATTACTTCGTCTTGGCGGGCCGTGGCTTCATCTTGTTCTTGACTGGCTTCTTCGGTGGAGGAATGATCTCGACCTTGCCGCCTGCCTCTTCAATCTTCTTCTTGGCAGGTTCCGAGATGCCATGCACCTTGAGGTTCAGCTTCTTGGTGACCTTGCCGGTGCCGAGGATACGGATGCCATCGCCTGGGCCATTGGCTAAACCAGCTTCACGCAGTGATGCATGATCGACAGTAGCACCTGCAGCAAACTTGGCTTCGAGATCACCAACGTTCACTTCGATGTAAGTGTTACGCCAGGTTTCGTTGCTGAAGCCACGCTTGGGGATACGTCGGATAAGTGGCATCTGACCGCCAGCATAGAGGTCAGAGTAAGAGCGGGTGCCCGCACGGCTACCCTGCCCTTTGTAACCACGGCTGGAAGTCTTGCCATGACCGGAACCGATGCCACGACCCACACGGGTCTTCGGGCGTCGTTTGGTCACGCCGATATGTACTGTTGTAAGATCCATAGCTCTTGCCTTCGTTATTCGTTCGATTGTGCCGTCGCTTACGCTTCCGGCTCGTATTCATCGCGTTGTTGACTTACAGCTTGACGCCACGCAGAGTTTCAACCATTTCCTTGGTGCGTAACTGCAGCAGACCATCGATAGTCGCCTTGACCAGCGTTTGGGCGTTGGTGCTGCCGTGTACTTTGGTCAGGATGTTGCGGACGCCGGAAAGTTCGAGAACTTCACGAACACCGGAGCCTGCTTTCACACCAGTACCAGGACCAGCAGGAACCATCACCACGCGTGTGGAACCGGCACGTCCAATAACGCGGTGTGGAATGGTTTCACCCTTCAGGATAACCTTCTTCAGTGAACGGGAAGCGTCTTTGACAGCTTTTTCGACTGCGGGAGGAACTTCGTTGGCTTTGCCATAGCCGAAGCCAACCTGACCACGACGATCGCCTACGACGACTAGTGCGTTGAAGCTGAAACGTCGGCCACCCTTCACCACCGAGGCACAGCGACGAATCTTGATGACTTTATCTTCCAATCCACCTTGTTTGGAATCGCTCGACATGCGTTAACCCCGGTTAGAATTCTAGTCCTGCTTTGCGTGCGGCATCGGCCAGCACCTGGATGCGGCCATGGTAGCGATAGCAACCACGGTCGAAGGCAATCTTGGTGATACCGGCAGCTTTGGCCTTTTCGGCAATGCGTGTGCCGATGGCTTCTGCTGCCTGCTTGTTGCCACCGTATTTCAGGCGGCCATCTTTATCGTTGGTGCTGGCAGCGACCAGGGTCTTGCCAGCGTGATCGTCGATGATCTGCACATAGATGTGCTGGTGCGTGCGATGCACCGTCAGGCGTGGGCGGGAAAGAACCCCACGGGCACGAAGTTTGTTTCGCGTGTGGTGTTTGCGGCGTGTTTCACGCTTGCCTTTAAGTACGAGACGGTCCATTTTCCATTATCCCGAAAGGGTGTTTCTCTAGTATGGGGCTTAGCTACCAGTGCTGCCCATCGTCTTGCCTTCCTTGCGGCGAACCACTTCGTTGTCGTAGCGAATACCCTTGCCCTTGTAGGGTTCAGGCTTACGCATGGCTCGGATGGAGGCGGCAAAGTGCCCCACTTTTTGTTTGTCGATGCCCGTGATGTTGATCGTGGTAGGATCAGGAACGGCCACGGTGATTCCTTCAGGAACCGGCACTTCAAGGGCGTTGGCAAAGCCCACGGTTAGCACCAGGTTCTTCTTGTCGAGGCGGGCCTGGTAGCCGATACCTTCAACTTTGAGTTTCTTCTCGTAACCCTTGGTGACACCTTCGACGAGGTTGAAAACCAGGGTTCGGGAAAGACCGTAGAGCGACTTCACCATACGTTCGGTGCTGTCAGTGTCAGTTCGCTGCGTCAGCGTGATGCTTTTCGTCTTGTCGTCGTAGTTGACGGCGATTTCAGGACGAACTTCAAACGACAGCTTGCCCTTAGGCCCTTCGACGTTCACCTTCTGGCCCTGCACAGCGACTTTAACGCCAGCAGGTATGGTGATCGGTTTGCGTCCAATACGTGACATGTGTATTATCCTGACTAAAGGCAGCTGGGCTGCCAGAGTGTGTGCTTACCAGACCTCACAAATAACTTCGCCGCCCAGCTTCTCTTTGCGGGCTTGTCGGTCACTTTTCACGCCCTTGTTGGTGCTGAGCAGTGAAATGCCCAGACCGTCAAGAACAGGCTTCAGGTCCTTGTAACTTCGATAGATACGGCAACCAGGAGTGCTTACCCGGCGGATACGTTGAATAACGCGTTCGCCAGTGGCACCGTACTTCAGATAGACGCGAAGAACTCGCTTGGCGAGCTTGGCATCAGTCGTCTGTTCGAATTGCTGGGAGCCATCTTCAGTTTTTTTGAAGTGGCCTACGTGATATTCGTAGATGTAACCTTCCTGCTTGAGAGCTTCAGCCAGTGCGATTTTCAGGCCATTGGCAGGAATATCTACTACAGCGCGTTCGATGCGGCATGCATTGCGGATACGGGTACAGAAATCCGCTATCGGATCAGTCATCATCTTTTGGGTTCCTCGCACGCTCTGGGACCGGCCCAGTCGTATGCCTGGACTTATGTATCTATCAACTCTGAAGCAGTAGGCAAGTGTAAGCTTACCAACTTGCCTTTTTCAAACCGGGTATCAAACCGTCGCTGCCATACTTACGCAGGCAGATACGGCAACATCCGAACTTTCGATAGACGCCACGAGGCCGACCGCAGATCTTGCAACGAAGACGAATGCGAATGCGATCTCGTGGACGAAGTGTCTTCTTGTCCGGGTTTTTCTTTTGTTCATCCAGGGCCTTCAGTTCACGTTTGAACTTGGCCAGTTTCGCTGTAACAGCCATGTATGCCTCGGTAGCTGGTTATTTGTCGGTGCGGAAAGGCATGCCGAAGGCACGCAGAAGTTCACGAGCTTCGTCATCGTTAATGGCGGTGGTCGTGAAAGCTATATCCATACCCTGAGTGAAGTTCACCTTGTCAGCTTCGATTTCAGGGAAAACGAGCTGTTCGGCGATGCCTAGGTTGTAATTGCCATTACCATCGAAGCTTTTAGGGTTTACGCCTCGGAAATCCCGGATTCGTGGAAGTGCTACGTTGATGAGACGATCCAGGAACTCGTACATCTTGCCGCCGCGTAGCGTTACTTTGCAACCAATCGCAAGACCTTCACGGAGACGGAAAGCACTGATAGCTTTCTTGGCTTTGGTGATGACAGCTTTCTGTCCAGCAATCATTGACAACTGCTGCTGGGAGACTTCGAGCTTGTTTTTATCTTCAATAGCCTTACCCACACCCATGTTGATGGTGATCTTTTCGAGCTTGGGGATGCTATTGATATTCGTCCTGTTGAATTTCTTCATCAAATCAGGAACGATTTCCTTCTTAAACTTCTCTTGCAAGCGGGCCATGTCAGAGTCACCTCATGAGGCTGGCCGGTTCGTGTCGGCTCAGCGAGTGTGCTGGTTAGGAATGTCGCCATCAGGCGACTCTGGCCAGCTAAAGCCAGGACTCCTGTTATTTACTTGGCAGCAGCAGCTTTAGGCTTGCTGATTGTTCCCATTTCGGCGTTGCACTTCTTGCAGACGCGTACTTTGCTGCCATCTGTTTTGATTTTGCGGCCAACCCGGACGCCACCACGGCAATCGGGGCAGTACAGCATGATGTTAGATGCTGCGATGGGCATGTCTTTGCTGAGACGACCGCCCTGCCGGTTGCGACGGTTTGGCTTGACGTGCTTGATCGCCTGGTTTGCACCCTCAACGACTACTTTGTCAACCTTGGGGAGCACTCGCAGCACCGTGAGCACCTTGGTGGTACCACGAGTGTTGTCGTCGCCTGTCCGAATGACAACCTTATCACCTTTGCGGATATTCATTGTGTTATACCACCTCAGCAGCGAGGCTGATGATCTTCATGAAGTTCTTTTCGCGGAGTTCGCGGGCGACAGCTCCAAAGATGCGGGTGCCGCGTGGGTTCTTTTCGGCGTCAATGAGGACCATGGCGTTGCGATCGAAGCGAACGTAGGTGCCATCATCTCGGCGGTAGGTCTTCTTGGTGCGAACGACCACACCTTTAACGACATCACCCTGCTTGACGTCGCCGCCGGGCAGAGCTTTTTTAACGCTGGCTACGATGATATCACCCAAGCCAGCGTATCGTCGACGTGACCCACCCAGCACCTTGATGCACATGCATTCCTTGGCGCCTGTGTTGTCTGCTACGTCGAGATAGGTTGTCAGTTGTACCATGACACTTTCATCCTTCTTCGTCGTGCGGTGTGATTACACCGGCAGTTCAGCGACGTTAGCCGCCTTCTTCGTGATCTTGACCAGCGACCATCGCTTCAGCTTCGAATGAGGACGTGCCTCTTCGATTTCAACGATATCGCCCTTGTGTGATTCATTGTTTTCGTCATGCACGTAGCAAACGGTTCGGCGTTTGACGTACTTGCTATAACGTTCATGCTTGACCAGGCGATTGATTTCCACTCGTCTGGTCTTATTCATTTTGTCGCTGGTGACGACACCCATCATAACCTTGCGCATGTTCTCACCTGGTTAGCTTTGCTTTTCGGTCCGCTCGTGCTGGATCGTTTTAATACGGGCAATCTGCCTACGCAGTTGCTTGGCTTCAGCAGCCGTATTGGTGCGATCACCCGACGTAGTTCGGAACCGCAGATCAAAGTGAGCCTGCACAGTCTCGTTGAGTTTCTCAGTCAAATGAGAAGCATCCAGTGCACGCAATTCAGCAGGCTTCGGGAGTTTTGTTGCCATGTGTATTAACCTCCAATGCTGGGCCGACGTGTGACGAATCGGCACTTGAATGGCATCTTGTAGGCAATACGTGCCATGCAGGCTTTGGCTGCATCTTCGGGCAAGCCACCCACTTCGAACATGATCATGCCTGGTTTCACCACTGCCGCCCAGTATTCCGGCTCGCCTTTGCCTTTACCCATACGGGTTTCAGCAGGTATAGCGGATACGCTCTTGTGAGGAAAGACGCGGATGTAAAGCCGGCCTTCGCCACGAACATACTGAGCTGCAGAAACACGGCCCGCTTCGATTACCTCAGCGCTCAACCAGCCACCTTCAAGAGCTTGCAAACCAAACTCTCCGTAGGCGACAAAGTTACCGCGCTGAGCATCACCGCGAACCTTGCCCCGCTGGTTTTTGCGATACTTGACGCGCTTGGGCATCATTGCCACGGGTTGACTCCTCTAAGTAGTCGCCGTTGTTGATCCATACCTTGATGCCAATATGACCTTGCGGGATCAACGCTTCCGCAAAGCCGTAATCAATTTTGGCTCGCAACGTGGAGAGAGGAACTCGTCCAACGCCGCTTTTCTCGAGACGGGCCATTTCCGAACCGCCGAGACGGCCGGAAAGTTGCAGCTTGATGCCCTGGGCACCGGCTTCCATTGTCGTTTCCATGGCTTTTTTCATGGTGCGACGAAAGCTCTGGCGCTTTTCGAGTTGTTCTGCGATATCCTCAGCGACGAGCTGAGCAATAGTTTCGGGATTGTCGAGCTTTTCAATCTTCAGATTGATGCGTCGACCAGTCAGCTTTTCGAGGTCCGCCTGAAGCTTTTCAACTTCCTGACCTTTGCGACCAATGATACCACCCGGACGTGAAGTATAAAGGTAGACCTTTACTTCATCGCGTGTGCGTTCGATCTCGATTTTGGAAATGCCAGATCGCTTGTATTTGGCTTTGACGAACTTGCGAACCTTAAAGTCTTCGAGGAGCAGATCGGAGTATTCGCCCTTGCCGGCGTACCAGCGGGAGCGCCAATCTTCCATGATACCCAGGCGAAAGCCAGTGGGTTTGATCTTCTGACCCATTAGTTACCCTCCCCCAGTTCAGGCGTGGACACCGCCACGTGAATGTGGGCAAGTCTTTTAAGAATGCGATAGGCCATGCCGCGAGCGCGGGTCTGAATGCGTTTGAACATGGGGCCACCATCGACGCGAGCTTCGCTCACATAGAGGTCTTCCATGTAACGTTCATCCTTGAACTCTGCATTACCCAGAGCGGATTTGAGAACCTGCTCAAGGAGGCGTGCACCTCGATTGGGCAGGTACTTCAGTGCTTCCAGCGCTTCATCAGCCTGCTTACCACGGATAAGATTTGCGAACGGTCGCAATTTGCGAGCGGTCACATCCGCGTAATAGTGATGAGCAACGTAGCTGCGTTTAGCCATGTTTCTCTTGCCTGTTCATGCCAGAGGTCTGCCTCGATAGATACCGGGCAGACCCCGTGATGCTTTCCCTAGTTCCGGGGGCAGGATTTGAACCTACGACCTCCAGGTTATGAGCCTGGCGAGCTACCACTGCTCCACCCCGGGTTGTTTTAGCCCGCTATTTTGCGGGTTCAGCCTTCTTGACACCACTATGACCTTTGAAGGTGCGAGTGGGTGCAAATTCGCCCAACTTATGGCCTACCATGTCTTCGGTGATGAACACCTTCTGGAACATGCGACCATTATGGACGAGAAAGGTGTAACTTACGAAATCGGGAACGATTGTACAGTCTCGTGCCCAGGTTTTGATCGGTTCTTTGTCTTTGCCAGCCTTCTGGACCTTTCCCAGAAGGCGGAGATCGACATAAGGACCTTTCTTCAGTGAACGACTCATGTGCTATGCCACCACCTGATTACTTCTGAACTGAGTGAGCACCCGGAGGACGTCTGCGAATGATCGCTGCATTCGACGTCTTGCGAGGATTACGTGTTTTTCCACCCTTGGCTGATTTGCCTGTCGGCGAACAGGGGTGACGACCACCCTTGGATCGACCTTCACCACCACCAAGTGGGTGTGCCACGGGATTCATGGCAGTACCACGATTGTGGGGACGGCGACCAAGCCAACGGCTGCGGCCAGCCTTGCCCAGCGAAATGTTCATGTGATCCTTGTTGCCAAGTTCACCGATCGTGGCTCGGCATTCAACCGAAACACGGCGCATTTCACCAGAAGGCATTGTTACTTGTGCCCAAGTGCCTTCGCGTGCAGTCAGAACGCAAGCAGCACCAGCGGAGCGAGCCACCTGACCACCATGACCAGGGATCATTTCGATGTTGTGAACCTGCATACCAAGAGGTACACGTCGCAGAGGCATGCAATTGCCAGTACGGGGTTCGCATCCTTCACCGCTCTGTACCTTGTCACCAGCCTTCAGGCCTTCAGGTGCCAGGATGTAGTTGAGCAAGCCATCTTCGTACTTGATGAGGGCAATGCGGCAACTGCGGTTAGGGTCATATTCAATGGCTACCACTTCGGCAGGCATATTGTCTTTAATGCGCTTAAAGTCGATGAGACGATAGCGACGCTTGTGACCACCCCCACGGAACCGGCTGGTGGTGTAGCCTTGATTATTGCGTCCGCCCTTACGCTTATAGGGAGCCAGGAGCGACTTCTCAGGCTTCTTGTGCTTATCCGTCAATTCGCTGAAATCACTGACAGTGAACTGTCGGCGACTCATCGTATACGGTTTGAATGTCTTGATGCCCATGTCCGCTTACATCCTTCAGCGCCAGCTTCCGCTGGCGGGTGTTTCGTTAGATGAAGTCAATCTTGTCTTCACTGTTGAGCTTCACAATGGCCTTCTTCCAATTGGCCAGCCGACCTTCCTGCCCTTTGAAGCGTTTGTTCTTGCCCAGGCAGTTCATGGTCCGCACGTCTTCCACTCGCACCTTGAAAAGCTTCTCAACAGCGTCGCGAATCTGCAACTTATCTGCAAGAGGGTGCACTTCGAAAGTGTACGAGTTGTATCGGGTAGACTGGTGTGTACCTTTTTCGGTCACCAGCGGACGCAGGACGATCTGGTGTGGTTCCAGCTCTGGTCCGTATGCTACCGTGTTAATTGTTGCTCGTGTTGCCATGATCCAGTATCTCCTTATGCCTTCTCAGCAGTGGGCTTCCGAAGAGCTTCAAGCGCATCTCGCGTCAGGAGGAGCCTTTTCCGCTTCAGGATCGTGTAAGTGTTGAAGTCAGCAACAGGATGGAAATCCACACCCTTGATATTGCGAACTGATCGATAGGTTTTATCGTCAGGCCCGGCAACCCCGATGAGCACCGTTTGGCCAGCAAGCTTGAGATTCTTCAGAACGCCAGCCATCGACTTGGTTTTGCCATCGGTGGTGACAAGTGAATCGATGATGACCGCTTCGCTGTCGAGGAACTTGCTGAGGATAGCCATCTTGCGGGCGAGTCGCACAGCCTTTTTAGGCATGTGGAATTCGTAATCGCGAGGCTTAGGTCCCTTGGTCGTACCGCCACCACGACGCTTGTTCGTGCGGCGTGTACCTACGCGGGCATTGCCAGTACCCTTCTGGCGGAAGAGTTTCTTGGTTGAGCCAGCAACTTCGCCTCGGCGAAGAGTACTGTGGGTACCAGCACGCTGGTTTGCCATGTGCATCACCACGACATCATGCAGGAGCTGCTTATTGATCTTTCCGCCGAAGTCAGCGGGATCAATTTCGACAGCACCCACAGGTTGTCCCTGGGTGTTCAGCACATCCACTTTCATCTTGGCAAGTGTCTCTGCCATAGCCGTTTGGCCTTTTCTCAAGTTCCTGCAGACGAAGGAAGCCGAGCGATCCTTCACGCCCGGCAGCAGACGTCTCTTGTTCCGTATGTCGTCTCAGTGATTAACCGACTGCAGACGCTTTAATCTTGATATCGACGCCCGCTGGTAAACTGAGCTTATTGAGAGCATCAATTGTCTTAGCGGTCGGCTGCATGATATCGATCAATCGCTTATGAGTGCGAATCTCGAACTGTTCACGCGACTTTTTATCAATGTGGGGCGATCGATTAACCGTGTAACGTTCGATACGGGTGGGAAGTGGAATCGGACCATGGACAATTGCTTCTGTTCGCTTGGCAGTATCCACGATATCCATCGCGGACTGATCCAAGATCGAATGATCATAAGCTTCCATGCGAATTCTGATGCGTTCAGCAGCCACGTCTTTCTCTCACTTCGCTTCGTAAAGAGCGTTCTCGCCCGAAGTTACGCCTGCAAGCCGATATAATCGGAACGAACTGGCGGAAGGTTCAACTTAGGAAGGTGGGGCAGAGTGTCAATAACTTTGGCAAAAAGTTCATGCCATATATGCGTTGAATAATCGCAAGTGCATGTGAATAAATAACTTGCGATGAAAATAAAATCATCTCGATTCTTTTTTGGTGCCGCCAAACCACCGCCAGAATTGCATGAGAACCCAATCCCCCACACCTGTTGGCTGCAACCGATTTAGGATAAAGAGCGTTCTGAGCCAGAGAGGAAAGCAGACATACTGCTTCTTGCGTTCGATGCCGTATGCAAGTTTGCGGCCAGCGGTAGCTAAATCGGTGACCCCGGGTTTGGCAGCCTCGATCGTGTTAATGACGCCGGTTTGAATCCATCCGGGGTTCAGCGTGGTGCAGGTGATGCCGTAAGGCTTGAGGTCCACACGCAAGCTGTCCATGAGCGCTGCCGCCGCTGCTTTGCTGGCACAGTACCCTGCCATGTTCGGAAGTCCACGATAACTGGATATACTTACAGTAGTCACAATGTGGCCGGCCTTACGGCTGATCATGCTGGGAAGCACGGCAGATATGGTGTTTGCCACGCCGACATAGTTCACATCGGCCTGGATATGGATGCTTTTGATATCGAATGGATGTACAGGTGTGCTCAAGCCTACACCAGCATTGGCAATCAGTACATCAATCGGTCCGCAGGCGGCGGTTGCCTGGATGACGGCCTGTTCTACCTCAGCGAGCTTGGTGACATCCGTACACCCCGTGTAAACGCTGGCTGCACCCAGCTTCGACAATTCTTCCTCGACACCTTCCCAGTTCGCTGTGGGTAAATCGAGCAGCGCCAGCTTGGCACCACGCTGTGCCATCTCGCGTGCCAACTGCAAACCCAGGCCCCGTGATGAGCCGGTTATCAGAACCACTTTCCCTGACAATGCGTTTGCCATCGCTTTTTCCCTAGCACTACTCAGCGATGCATCTGTAAACTATTGTGGAAGGCTTCGCCAGCAGAAAATCGAGAGATGCCATGCCACCGTATGAACTGTATCAACAGGTTGCAGATGCTTATCACGCTCAAGGGAAGTACCAGGAACGGGATCGCTTCCTGGTATTGGCACTCGATGCAGCCCAAACTGTAGGGCAATCGAACCTGGCGGAGCAAATCAGGCTCAAACTTCTGGAACTCAATCCGAATCACCTGATCAAGCCTTATCCTCACTGCCAGGCAGCTCTGCAGGCTCAGAATTTCGTCACGTATCTGACACAGTTGCGCAAAAACTTCCCACCAGTCAAAGCACAGTCGTTATTGAAGGAACTGGGTGGGGTTGCCCCGACACGACGCAAGCCGACCATGCTGGCGGAGCCGAGTTTTCCAATGGCAGACCCTGTTGAAGAGCGTGATGCACCGACCTGGTCGGGAATGAGCTTCGCTAAAACAGCAGAACGATCCAATCTGGGAGTGATTCAGCCAACGCCCCCTGCCCCGCCACCAGATGTCACCACGCCATTTCCAGTGCGGCCGATGTCCGATCCGCTGGCGAATGTACCGGTGAGTACTCAGCCAATCATCCCTTTCAAGGTACAGGAAACGCCATCCGTGCCGATGCACTCTCGGCGACCTGAGATTATTCCTGCCCCAGCTGTTACGAAACGTGACGAGATTGTCAGTCCCGCCGGGGTGTGGATCGGCAACCTGCTTTTTGTGTTGTTGTTTCTGAGTAGCATGGCTTTGCTGGCTTATGTGTTTGTTCTGCCCTTTTATCCAGAGATTGCCAAGCTACTCAAACAAGGAAGCTGATGGCACGTGAACTCTACTGCCCGGTAGATGAAAGCACCCGAGCCTGGCTCGATTACCGCTGGGCGTGGCTGTGCCGTTCATTCGGGACGAGTAGCCTGAAGACTCGTCCAATCGTGCTGCCGAAGCCTGAGTTCTTTCCGGATCAGTATGCTGCCAATCCGGGTGATGTCGAGACGCTGGTTCACCGTGTTGCCAGGTTTATGAATGTTGATCCGTCGGTCATCGATATTGGCTATTACGAAGACCAATACTCGCTGGGAACATACCACAAGAACGACGATGGCAAGTACACCATTTCACTGGAAGTGAAGCACATTCACGATCCTGCGACGGTGATTGCTACAACTGCACACGAGATAGGTCATGTGCTGTTACTGGGCGAAGAACGCATCAGTGCTGATGAGCCTGATGGTGAGTTTCTGACTGATCTGATTACCGTTTTCTTCGGTATGGGCGTAATGTGTGCCAACAACGTCATTCGCGAAAGCTATTGGCAGGATGGTCACTACGCTAGTTGGAGCATTGGCAAGCAAGGCTACCTGACCATGAACGAGTATGGCTACGCCTTTGCCCTTCTTGCCCGTGAGCGAGGCGAGGCGAAGCCGAAGTGGTTACGAGATCTGCGGTTGGATGTGCGGAAGGCGTGTCAGCAATCATTGGCGTATTTAGTGGTGCATCCGCCTGTGACGAGCTTGACTCCGGAACCTTATCCGAACATCAAAAAGCCACCCGAGGAGCCGGTCTACTCAGATCATCCTGCGGCATGTACTTACTGTGATGAAGTAGTTGAAGGGTTTGATACAGAACAAGGTATACCCGTTTGCGATAGGTGTATTGCTTCCATGGAAGAAGCTGACGCAGAGCCACTCGATAATACAGTCAAGGATCTTGATCTTGTTCACAACGCACTGAATACCAGGCTTTATTACACTATAGCCGTGATCTTACTGCTCTATGCGCTCTTTGCCGTGTTGCACGCATTTCAGTAGATCTTTTTCGGGATAAACGACAGAACAGTTCCTTCGATACCTCAGCAACGCTTGCGATTCCTTTCCCACACATCACGAAGGGCTTCGTCCCAAGAGAAATCCCCTCACCCCCCGCCCCCCCCCCCAGTGGGGAGGGGGGGGACTGGGTGTACTTACTTCGTCAAAACCCCAAACTGCAGCGTCTTGT
>CAYPJB010000032.1:0-2230 GCA_964410845.1 uncultured Bacteroidales bacterium
TACCCATGCGTGTGCTATTTCGACCTGTTCTTCCCGGGATGAACGATCATTCACCAGGTGTTCAAGCCAGCCCGCCACCCCACGATAGCTGCTCACCGGTTCCATACTGAATGCATCCCAGGGTTTCTCTCGTGGAACAAGTTTTGCATTCTCTGCTGTGATCAGTGGGTATTGATGCTCAGTGTATTCGCCCGCGCCTTGCAATCCAACAATAGGTTTGCGGGCCACCATGGCCTCCGCCAGCATGAGGCAGAACGATTGGTACCGAGCCAGCATGACTACCGCATCCATCGCAGCGTACGCTGGTCGAACATCATCCATCATTCCCGGTAAATGTAAGCGATGGCTGACTTTCAGTTCTGCTGCTCGTCGTTCCAGGTCAGGTCGTATTCTCCCATCGCCCACCAACAGCACATGCCAAGTATCGGGAAGATGCTGCAGGATGTCAAAGACCTCGATCAAGCCACAGCCATCGTTGAACCGGGCGACAGCCCCGATGACCTTCGCCTGTTGGGGAATACCGAGTTGCTTCCTGGCTTCATCCTGAGCAGGCAACTGGGCAAAGTACTCAACACTGACGCCATTCTGAATGACGTGCAACTGCCTGGGTGACATCCAGCCGATGCGAGCCACGCCATGTTTAGCCCCATGGGTGATGGCAATGCCAGCGTCAGCGAGCCAGCGTTTACTCACACCCAGCAGTTGATCCATGCGAGCCATCGTCGAAAGATCAGGCGTACCATGGAAATGAAGTAACCGTTTCGCCCGCAGACCTAATGTAATGGCCAGCAGCCAATGGATGGCATCGATGAAGTGGAGCACATCGAAGTTCATGTCATGAAACCAGCGACGCACTTTCGGGTAACTTCGCCAATCACGGGCTGAGGTGCTGTTCAGGTGATGTACCGGCACTGAACTCTGCCTGGAGACAGGCCCTGGCGGGCCATACGCAAACACGAGATGCACGTCGACCGCATCTTTGGGCAAGTGTTCCGCCAGCAGATGAGCAACACGAAGGGAGCCTCCACTATGCCAATCATCACGGTAGGCGAGCAGTGCAACCCTCAGTTTTCGGGGTGGCTTCATGCAAGCTCCTCTTTCCGCTGCTTCAGGGCTTCAATCATGCCTGCAGCTCGTACTTCCCACGTTTCATTCTTACTAGCTTGCCAGCGAGCCGTTTCGTGTCCATCGCAGAAGCCGTTCTTAGCCACATCCTGAACTTGACCAATGAAGTCATTCGGATCCTTCACCAAATGGACGAGAGGCTGCTTGGTAAGCAGCTCAGCAAACCCATCGGTGGTGTACATTGGTCGGCAGGCAGCGAGGTGTTCATAGAAACGTGTCGAGCTTCCAGAATAGGTTGGTTCGATCTTGCGATAGGGGAGCAGAGCCAGTTCGAAAGCCCGTGCATAACTCGCCAGTTCACCATAGGGTTTACTACCCACGAAACGAACTCGTCCTGCACGTTGCTGAAGCTCATCACGAGCCTGGCGATGATCGGCATCTGGAACATCCATCTCAGTAGAACCGACAAAAACCCAGGATACATTCGGCAGAGCGTCTATCACCTGTCGTAGAAAGAGCCAATCGGTATTTCGAGCCAGGTTGCCGATGATGCCAATAATGGGGCGAGGCAGATCGGCGATGGCTGCAGGTAACGGGGCTGGTTGCAGCAGAGGCTCTGGCAGTAGATTCGATTGACGAGTAGCCATCGGGGAAATGACGATCTTTTCTTCTGGACAAGCAGCTTTCTCGATGAGATAGGCCTTGCCTCGCTCCGAAACGGGGCAGACGAGATCAGCCCGCTGGCACATCAGTTTATCGTGATAGTTCACATAATTCGGATCATCGCCCCAGGCATAATACAGATCACTCATGTAATAAATAACTGGCCCTCGCCACTCTTTTGCCACCGAAGCATACTGGGGAGATGCACAGAGAAGCACGCTGCCTTGGCTTGATGAGTAGCGCAGGCAACGCTGGGCGATCCGTTTGCCTTCGTGGCATAACCAACGTACCGGCCATCGGGCAAATCCACGCTGTAGTTGAAAATGTCTCAGCAGAAGTGGAGGGTGATCGATCAGTTCATCATGAATGCGGTTTTGCCAGTAACCTGTCCAGGTGATGTCGGGAATCCAGCAGAGCAACTTCACTTGTTTCGTGAGTGCCGCAGCCAACTCCTTGACCCAGATGGCCCGGGCATCGAGCAGATGCCAATCGTAAAGCATCG
>CAYPJB010000032.1:2330-15823 GCA_964410845.1 uncultured Bacteroidales bacterium
AGAAAATATGCAGCCAGCAGGGCCACCACGATCCAGGCGAACTGAACAAAGGCAAGTGTTCGCTGGCTGACCACCGTCAAACGATTAACAGCTGGCTGCGAAACCATATGTATCAGAGCTACTGCCAGCAGGTAACTGGCCGGCCCAACACCTTCTATGAAGCCCTTGCCATAGAGTAGTGGCAATAGCCAGGATAAACAGATTTGTACGATAGCTGTCACGGGAATCATAAAAATCGTAGACAGCCAGGTGTTGATCAGAACGATTCGATTGACACCCCCAAATTCCTCACCGCGAAGTCTGGTCATGAGACTAATGGTAAGCTGGTTGAGCAAACCAGGTACGGTAGTGGTCATATTCCGCATGGAACTGGCTGCACTGTAATACCCCACTTCCCGAAAGCCAAAGAGCGGAACATGGGCAAGACCCATATTCATCATCCAAACAGCACCCTGTTGTAACACAAAACCCAGAGGCAGCAAAGCAGCCGCCAGTGTTTCCTCCGGTGTGGCATAGCGAAGCAGGATGGCCATCATTGTCATCATGACCAGATTGATAGCAGTGCTGGTGCCTAGCTGATAGAAACCGAACCGTAGCATGGCCCAGACGGGCACATGTCTGGAAGCAGAAGAAAACAACTGAAAGCCGAACTGTTTTCGAATGACCAGATACAAGGTGGTACAGGCAATAAAGGCACTGGTGGCATGCGCCAGCACCATCCAACGTGGGCTCCGCGTGGCAGCCCAGGGCATCAGAATAAGCATGCTGAGACCCAGTACTGCAGAGAGTATCACCAGTCCGCGATAAAAGCTGAGCCCCAGCAGTAAGCCACGCACTGCATCGAGAAGCACAAAGGCGGGGGCTGAGAACACCGTGATGACCAACACGCGGTAGAACTGTGGCTTGTTGTAGAACCAGTGAGCCATCGGCCAGGCAATAGCAAACATGAGCAACGATGATAATAGCGCCAATGCCAATGAGAGTTGAATGATCCGCTGTATGAAATCACGGTTGTGCGGATGACCGACAGGGAATTCCGAGGAGAAGCGGGTAGCGACCATCCCGATGCCGAGACTAGCCTGACTGGCAAGGAATCCTGCTGTCTGGAGAGCTAGCGCATAGACCCCCAGATTCTCTTCACCGGCAATACGTGCGGAAGTGAAGTTGGCGATAAAAAGGAAACCCCGTTCCAGCAATGTCGCTAGACCGATGAGTACGCCACCTTGCAGAAGAAAGGTGCGAATCGCAGGCCGAGGCTGGGAAGGAGAGGCGTCCGACAAACTTCACCTGGTTCATGGATGAACTGCTTATCCTATATATTGCTCAGGCAAGATTGTACGCCATTGTCTTACAGTCTCCAGCCAGGTTGCCTGCTGGCGCCGCTGCCAGGCTGCCTGCCGTAGCTGACGATAATACTCCATGTTGCTGGCTAGTTTGACAACCCACTCAGCTATTTGTTCAGCGGTTGCATCTGCAGCAAAAGCGTGCCCTGCATCCGCAAACATGTGTTCCGGAGCACCACCCACAGCGGTACCCAACACAATCAAACCCAATGCATGGTACTCACGGAGTGCCATCCCACCCGCTTCTGCACGGGAGAGCAGGCAACCCACATCAGCTGAGGCGACAGTATCGAGGAACCGTTTCATTTCTGTTCGTTTGTTGATGAAGCCCAGCCACTCCACCCCAGACACATTCTGGAGATGGGCTGGCAATGAAGATCGCTCGCAACCCATTACTTGCAGTTGCACTTTGCTCGTTTGCTGGTTCACCAGAAGCAATGCTTCCAGCAAGCGGTCCAGTCCCTTCCGATCCCAGTATTTTCCCACAAAGATCAATTTCAACGGTTCGTCCGGCAGTCGCAGCCGCATCGTCGTCTGCTCCTGCCATGCAACTAATGCGGAGCGATCGATGTTGGCACCAGGGACGATAGCTTTGACTTTACTAGCATTGATGCCATAGTCTTTTACCACGCTATTAGCTGCCCACTGACTATGACAGACGACTAATTCAGCAGACTGATAACCTTCCTTTTCGCGTGCCAGGGCATCCGCTGCGATACTCTTTCCAATGGTCGCATCGATCTGGTAATCGACGAAGAGTTGCTGAAGAGTCATATCGATGTAAAAGTATTTTCGATAACTCGCACTCTTCACCATTGATGGCGGAAAGAGCTGAAAACAGTTGATGATGAACTGCCCTTCCAACTCATTCTTTACCCCTGCCCACAATTGTTCCAGAAACGCAACGGAGTACTGATATCCTCCCTTGCCCCGACCCGTCAGCATCCGCCAGGCATTCCACAGCATCCTGCGCATTTGCCAAACGGGTCCATCTGTACTGAGTGACAGGCCATGGTCAATTAATCCCTCGGTCTGAGCAGTCTGCAGGAAGTGATAAGGGATTCCACTCCAGGTAATTGGATCATTGACATCGCCGACAGCCGCCAGGTAGACTCGGCTCATCGGGCATTCCTCATCTGGGCGAGTTGTCCGAAGACGGCCAGTGCCCACGGCTTCGACCAGTGTAATGCACCGCTCTGCACTGCCTGTTCGAGATGCAGTGGAACGTTAGGAGCTAGCCAGCCGGCTTGCACCAGTACCTGCATGCCTTCCATCACCATGGGTTTCAACTCGTTCTTCACCCAGCGTTCCATGGGGAAAGTGAATCCCTGCTTGGGTCGCTGGTACACGGCTTCTGGCAAAGGTCTCTTGAGTGTTTCGTACAGTAAGCGTTTGTTCTCCATGAGTTCTGGCCTGGAACCCAGTGCAGGCCAGAGAGTCTCCGCCAGCACATGGTCCACTAAAGGCACTCGAACTTCCAGCGAATGAGCCATCGACATGACATCGATATCGCGCAGCAGTTGGGCGGCGAGGTATTGCCGGGCTTCCAGTCGGGAGACGGTGGCATGAATGCGTTCCTTCCCGACTCCCAGGAGCCAGTTTGACTCCAGTTCATTCACGCGTTCCCGGGATGCCGTCAGTTGATCCTGTAACGTAGGACCTGCTACATCGGCTATCTCATGCGGCATGAACAATCCACGTACTGCACGATAAGTTTCCAACGGCTGACCTGCCGCTTTGCACAACTGCTTCCACTTCTCGCGGCGATGTGGCCTTTGAAACGACTGCAGGAGCGGGCCTAGCCAACTCAGGACTCCACGCCGTGATTGCACTTTGGGCAGCCATCGGAAGGAGGGATAGCCTCCGAAAAACTCATCACCCCCGGTACCGGAAAGCACACCCTTGAGCCCTGCTTCTGCGACTACCTTTGAAACATAGTAACTGTTGAAAGCATCCAGTGTGGGCTGATCGTAGTGTTCGAAGATAGTGCGCCAGTCGTTCAGGAAATCCTGAGCAGTGATTGTGCAAACATGATGGTCGGTATCGAACTGCTTTGCCACCTCGGCTGCAATAGGCTCTTCCGAAAAGTCGCCTTCCTCGAAACTGATGGTATAGGTCTGCACCTGATTCGTGCTCACTTGCTTTACTGCTGAAACGAGGCTGCTCGAATCGATGCCCCCGCTGAGGAAGACGCCCACCGGCACATCCGATTCGAGATGCAGTTTCACGCTCTCTTCTACTGCAGCGCCAACTTGCTCTCGAAATTCCACTTCTTTGACAGGCTTCTCGTTCGATACGTAGATGTGTCGGAGATCGGCAAAGCAATCCGTTCGGACAGGCTGTCCTGGGGAATAGAGCCGATAGTGGCCTGGAGACAGTGAAGATGTCCCTGAACGCCAGGTGAGGGGGGGAGCAATGGAGCCCCATAGCAGGTAGTAATAAAATCCCGCAGGATCGATGGCATTTCCTGCGAACTGCACCGCTTCCAGTGCCTTGATTTCCGAAGCGAATGCCACCTGGTTTCCCCGTTCGGAGTAGACCAGCGGCTTGATGCCAAAGCGATCCCGGGCGAGCAGGAGTTCCTGCTTCTGGTTGTCCCAGAAGGCGAGCGAGAACATCCCTCGCAGCTGGGCCAGCGCTGCCACTCCTTCGGTCATCAGCATTTGGAGCAACACTTCGCAGTCGCCTGTCGAACGGAATGTCACGCCCTGGCATAACAACCGCTCTCGCAATGCGCGGTAGTTATAAATCTCACCATTGAAGATCAGGCAGTAACGTCCAGTAACGTCCTGCATCGGCTGATCGCCGGTCGGGTTCAAATCGAGGAATGCCAGTCGTCGGTGGCCAAGCCCCACGTACCCAGTAGGAGACAGGTAGATGCCTTCCCCCTCAGGTCCTCGGTACTTGATGCTGTCTGTCATTCGCTGGACGCTGGCGTGCAATTCGCTCGCTGGTTGCTTTTCGGTCATGTAGACCCCGGCGATACCGCACATGACAACATTCCACAAAAAACCGGCAGGGTGGTGCTGCACTGAGCACGACCCTGCCACGAGTTTCCGTTTGACATTAAGCCTTCAATTTATTGACCTGCATTTGCTGCTTGGAGATCAGCTTTTCTATGGATTGCAGCTTACTTCCTATGAAGAGCACATTATGAATAGCGAGGTCTTCCTTGCTGGCTCCTCCGGCTTTCATCGGATCCATCATCAAATCGCCTGATCCCAGCCCAAGGATGAGGTGCCGGAACAGGTCGTCCCGCAATTTGGTGAAGGCCAGGCCATCAGTATCGAAGGTTCGTTCGCCACCGCCAAAGACAAACTTGTGGGTAATCTGGCCCGGAGTGATGCGCCAGTAATTCAATCGGTCAAACACGAAAAAGACCAAAGCCCAGATAATGAACAACACCGAAGAGAAGAAGGCATAAAAACCCATGTTCATGTGGATACGCAACGAACCGAGGGCTCCCAGGATGTTGTCCCACCAGCCAAGTGCCGTGATGCTGACTACAATCAGTGCCATCGTCACGATGGCGACCAGCGAGCTGACACCGCGGAGCGGCACGGTGGTGATGACAATTACCAGCAGGACGATGAAAACATAAATAATGCCGAGCGACGAGGTCACCGACATACGTTCACGGAACTGGTTGTTTTCCCCAATCGCTGCTTCGGCCTTGTTGAGTACCTTTTTGCCGTTGCTATCCATCACCTTGATGGTGCTGGTCGCTTCATCGTATTGCGACTGGGAAGGAATGATGGCAGCACGATGATCACCAAGATAAGTGAAAATGGCGAAGAGAAACCCAAAGAACCAGACTGGCCACCAGTAAAACAGCGCCGTGTGGCCGTAAATGATAATCTCTTGCTGAAGATTACCTGTGGGGGCAGGGGGTGGAGGAGGAACCGGTTTGTGTGGAGCCGGTGGCGTCGGTACGTTCGACATCGTCAGCCTTTCGTCAGAATAGGTCACAGGGCGAGTCGCCTGTCCTGTGATTCATTCGCTTCTCTGCTCAGAATATTAACTGAGACAGCTTTGAAGAGAAGCAGAATATGGGGATTTCTCAAGGGTTGACTGATTTCACCCTAGACAAACTCCACCCCTGCTGTCCCCTCAACTACTTCACCCACCAGGTGTGTCATCACTCGGGCCTGCTGTAAATGTTCTCGTACAGCCTTGGCTTCAGGTGCTGAAACAATGATCACGAACCCAAGCCCACCGTTAAATACGCGATCCATTTCCCCTTGTTCGATGGTGCCCAGCTTCTGAATCCAAGGCAGGATGGATGGCAACGGCCAAGTGCCTCGACGCAGGTTAACCTGACATCCCTTGGGCAGAATTCGAGGGATATTATCCACCAGCCCACCCCCGGTGATATGGGCTAGGCCACGTATCACATTTTGTCCTTGATACGTCTTCAGGAGTTCCAGGATCGGTTTGACATAGATGCGTGTTGGTTCGAGCATCGCTGCCCCGACAGTGGTTCCCAGTTCACGAATGTGCTGATCCACTGTCAGTTTGGCATGATCAAAGACCACCTTGCGGGCCAGGCTGTAACCATTGGAGTGCAGCCCGGTGCTGCTCAATCCCAAAACCACATCCCCCGGCTGGATTGCCGCCCCGGTGATGGCTTGATCCCGCTCTACGACGCCTACGCAGAAGCCTGCCAGGTCGTAATGGCCTTCATCCATATCACCCGGATGGATGGCGGTCTCGCCGCCGACGAGCGAGCAGCCTGCCCGTAGACAGCCCGTGGTGACTCCTTCGACGATCTGTTTAAGGAGCTTGGGGTTATCCGAAGGCATGCAGACGTAATCGAGAAAGACAAGAGGTTCAGCCCCGCAGCACAGGGCATCATTGACACTCATGGCAACGAGATCGATACCTACTGTATCATGCTTGTTCAACATGCGAGCGACATGAATCTTGGTGCCTACTCCATCGGTGCAGGTCACCAGCAAGGGATCCTTGTACTTCTGCAGATCCAACTGATACATGCTGGCAAAGCTGCCAAAGCCATCCAGCACCCGCGGCGAATGCGTCTGCTTCGCCAGCGGCCCGATGGCTGCAATTCCCTCTTCGTACAAATCGAGGTTCAGCCCAGCACTCTGATACGTCATCGGCATCGACAATTACCCCCTCACTTCCGTTGTATGGATGGATCAGGGGGTGGGTATTCTGCCGAAATCTTCGACTTACTTCCTGCTCCGCTTCCACACCGAATACGCTGATGCAGTTCCTTCCTTGGATTCAAACGCTGTCGGACGAGGTTGGCCAGGGTTGCTGTTGCAGATCTTGAACTCATCCCCGTTCACATCGTAGATACCTAGCGATACTTTGCCCTTGTTCGGACCATCGAGAAATTCCACATCGATCTCCTTCGGCGATGCCTTCTCGTTCAGCTTCAACTTCATCTTCTGCAAAGGCTTATCGAAGAGGGAAATGGTCATCGTGTCTTTTACAATCTCTCGGAAGATGGTTTCGATCGACTCTTCAGGCTGTTTCTGGCCACCACGGATTTGCAAGGTGCAACTCCATTCCCCTTGCAGACGTTCAAGATCATTCTGGGGAGTTTGCGCGAACAGCAGTGTCGAAAGCAGTAGCCACATGTCAGTTCCTCCGAGAGAGAAGATGGGTGAGAACATCAGCGGTCTGATCGATATCAACAGAAGTGACATCCAGATGGGTAACAAAACGAATGGTCTGATCCGCCGTGGGCAGTGCAAGAATATTTCGCTTCTGTAACAACTCTGACAGCCAGGCTGCGGTACCACGTTTGGGATCGATCTGGATGAAGAGTAAATTGGTATCCACACTACCACTAGGGTTGGAGAGACCGGGAATGGCAACGAGCCTTGATGCCAGCTTCTTGGCGTTGGCATGGTCTTCTGCCAATCGATCGACATGATGCTGCATGGCATAGATCGCCCCTGCAGCCAGGATACCCGCCTGTCTCATCCCACCACCAAACATCTTGCGGATACGACGAGCTTTCCTGATGAACTCTGCCGTTCCAGCGAGTGCTGAGCCGACCGGCGCCCCCAGCCCTTTGCTGAAGCAGACAGAAACGCTATCGAAGTGCTCAGCCCATGTTGTCAGCGGGATGCCTGTTGCAACGCTGGCGTTCCAGAGGCGAGCACCATCGAGGTGCATCTTCAAATCGTTCTGACGAGCCCACGCCGCAATGGCCTTGATCTTCTCCAACGGATAGATCCTGCCACCGCCACGATTATGGGTGTTTTCCAGGCACACCAGCCGGGTGCGAGGCAGATAATCTGCATCGCCTTTCACCTGGCCTTCGAGCATATCCACCGTGAGTATGCCATCCGTTCCATAGAAGCTGCGGCACATCACTCCACTGAGAGCAGCGGGAGCGCCGGTTTCGTAGTGAACGATGTGGCAATTGCCATCGCACAACAGTTCATCACCAGGCTGTGTGTGACAACGAATGGCAACCTGGTTCGACATGGTGCCCGATGGCACGAAAAGAGCCGCTTCTTTGCCAAGCAGCTGTGCCACTAGCGATTCGAGCCGATTGACGGTGACATCTTCACCAAAGACATCGTCCCCCACTTCGGCAGCTGCCATCGCAGCCCGCATGCCTGCTGTGGGTCGGGTTACGGTATCCGAACGGAGATCAATCACACGAGGCATAATGTCACCGGCAACGGATGCCCTGGTACTCGAGAGGGTATTCGTAGTCTTTACGCAAAGGATGGCCCACCCAATCGTCAGCCATCAGTATTCGAGATAGTTCAGGATGGCCGGTGAAACGCACGCCACCCAGATCGTACGCTTCCCTTTCGTGCCAATTGGCTGCAGGCCACACTGATGTTACAGATGGCACTTCAGGCAACTCACCTGTTACATTGCCCTTCCATCTTGGGAGCAGCAGCTTCACCACCAGCCGATGGCGGTGTGCAAAACTGGTCAGGTGATAGACCACTTCCACATGTGGCTCGAAGCCAGCTTTGGCCACCTTGGCGACATCGGTTTCGAGATAGTCCACCACGGTGATGCAATTGAGAACATCAAACTGCAGACGAGGATCATCGCGAAGCCACTGAGCCAGCGTCAACCATCCACTGGGTTCGACAGTTAGATACGGATCAATCGCTGTGAAGTTCTTCGCCAGCAAGCAATGGCTGAACTTCTGTTCCATCATGCTGGCGATGTCAGCGGTATTCATCACGGTACCATGTCAGGAAATGGTACTGTGATACTACAAAGCGATGGTGAAGCGAACATGAGACTTACTGATCGGGATCAGTAATCGCCCGGCAATAGCGTGCCAGGAGCAGTTCGGTCTGCAGGAGCTTTTGCCAGGTGGCGAAATCAAGAGTCACTTCAGTGCCATCTTCACTGGTTTGTGCACCGGGGATGACAGCAGAAAGTGAGCGATGCAGGAAATCGAGCATTTCCGAAAGACGAGCAGCCTGTGATGGGCTGAGCTTCTGGGGCAAAGGCGGAAACTTGTAACGACCGATTTTCAGTGATTCGTTGGAACTGACTTCCTGCTTGTCATCAGCGATAGTAAAGTCGGGTGTACCAATATCGGTTTGATTGATCGACGACGTGTTCATGATGGTGCGAAGATCTTCGGAAGAATCGAGTTTCTCGGCCATCACGGGCATGCGGCTCGACTGTGCCATCTGCGTTTCACGGGCAGCAATTTCTTCCAAGGAACCGAAGAGAAGTACAGATCTTCCCAGATGCACACAATCGCCATGACGAAGTCGATGAACGTGAATGAGCTGACCATTCACGCGGGTGCCATTGGTACTATCCAGATCAGTGAGGATCATATCCCCCTGGTCGTACTGAATCTTGGCATGAAATCGGCTGATGCGCTCATCATTCAGCCTGACACTATTTCCCTCTTCGCGCCCGACAGTGATGGGAGTGGAGAGTTCCGTGAAGACCAAGCCCTTATCCACGCCATCGATGACCTGGAAAGTAACTGTTGTCATAGGATCGGCCCGTAGGAGGCACTACGCCTCGCTGAAGGAATATTGGCGAACAACACAACACTCATGAAAGAAGCTTCATTCAGCATAGCATTGTGCTGAGCTTGCGTCAAAGCAACACTTCTCTTTTAAACTCTGCGAATCGCCATGTCAACAAAGTTATGAAATGATGTAGAAAAATGCCGCAAGTCTCCTCTATTTCCTAACGAAACTGTCGAATGGAAGCGAATATCCCAGTAGAGTGTGCATTCCATCACCAGGGATTCTAACTACTGTTTGCATCTTCACTCTGTCATAATCTCCATGTCAACCACACGGCGGCGACGATAGATAATCCACATACCACCCGCCATCGTCACCCCGATCAGGATCAGCGTGGCTGGTTCAGGCACCGCTGCTCCTCGAATCTGAAGCAGATTGCCAGCAGAAATATCGAACATGTACAGCCGTCCCGCACCGTCTTCCGCAAACGAAGCCAGTTCAAAAGCACCGATGGCAGCTGCGGGGTTGTTCACTGGAGTATTCAATTGGCTGGTGCGATCGATCTGTGAGGTAATGCTGTTGCCGTCGTAGCGAACAGTGAAGATACGCCCGGATACATAGTCGCCATAGAAGTAGCTTCCATCCAGCCATTGGGCACCATCGCTGATCTCACCGCCACGATAGACGTAGCCACCTGTGATCGAGCCGCCTATCGAACGGGGATAGTCGAGAATGGGATCGACATTGTCAGCAGGCGGCGCCCCGCCAATACCTGCAGTAGGGTTGGCAATGAACCCTTCGCGGAGACGCCAGCCGTAGTTCCGTCCACCAGCCGCAGCGGATGCCTGGAAGTTCACTTCTTCTCGCGTGCTTTGCCCGACATCGGCAATCCAGAGGTCGCCCGTAGCCCGATCGAAGCTCGGCCGCCATGGATTACGCAGTCCATAGGCCCAGACTTCCGGAGCAAAGCTGCCGTTGGTATTCACTGGATTCGATGCTGGAATGGAATAGGGCGAAGCCGCGGCATTGATATTGATTCGGAGCATCTTTCCGTTCAGACTGGCACGATTCTGTGCAAGATTGCCCGGATCATTGGAGCCTCCGCTATCGCCAGACGAGATGTACAGAAAGTTATCTGTTGGAGAGAAGCCAATCCATCCGCCATTGTGATTGCTGGCAGGGCGATTGATGGCGATGACCGCCTGCCTGGAAGCAGGGTTGACCACACCGCCTGAGACGGTGAAGCGATCCACACGGAGCAGGTTGTTGCTGGTGGTATAGCTGACGAAAATCTCATTCGCCCCTTGGCCTGTGCCAGCGAAGTTGGGGTGAAACGCCAGGCCAAGTGCTCCCTGTTCGCCGCCAGCTGCTGTGAAGTTGATCCCAGCAGTCGCTATGTTCAAGAACGTGGTGCCAGGGTTACGAACAGTCAGCGAACCTGCTTCGGGAGAAACATCCAGCGCGCGGATGAGGCCGCCTTTTTCAAGCACATACAAGGTATTGGGGTCACCCGGTGCTGACGTTCCGAATAAGGGGCTCGTGAATCCCTGCCCGATATGAACCGAAAACAGTGACTGAGCCGATACGGCATTAACTCCTGCAGCCACCAACGACAGTGCGACAAAGAAATGAAGCAGAAGGCGCATCAGGGTGCTCCTGTGAAATGAAATCTGTCTGATGCCAGGCATCAGTCTGTCACAGAGATGGCGGAGCGGATGTGACTGTTATAAACCAGCGTAGCCTGTCCTGATGCCTCGTCCAGTGGCTGGCGCCCAGATGCCTAAGAATTCACGAATAATACACGGCCCTTGGTGCTTCAATGACAATGCCCAGGGTACGCATCGTTACCCTGGGCACAAGGACTGATTCAATCGATGGCTACTTCCGCTTATCGGCCTTGTTCTGCAAGTCGCGCCAGATATCGCCGAGCTTGCCCTTGATGCCACCGTTGCCTTCTGAATCCTTCGTGTCGTTCTTCTTGTTGGTCTGTCGGTCGCGGTTCTCCTGCCACTGGGCAATCGCCTGATCTTTGGCTTTCTTCACGAACTTGCGTTCGATCATGCCCCAGAGGCTACTGACGATAAAGTACAGGCAAAGCCCGGACGCCACCCAGTAGAAAGCCAGGCCCATGACCAGCGTCATGTAATTCATCATCTTGATCTGCTGTTCCTGCTGCTCATCCATCGCAGGTGGAGCCATCAGTTTCTGGTAGGCGTACATCACACTGACCGAGATGATGGGCAGGATGTTCAGGTAAGGCCCCAGGTAGAGGAAGCCCAGCACTGTAATGTTGGTCAGGAAGTTATCACCCCAGTTGAACAACATGTCGGGAACAGCCAAGTTGTCGATCCAGAGGAAGTTCGCCATCCGGAGGTGGGTACTTTCCCGCAAAGCAAAGTAGAGGCCGAGGAACACCGGCATCTGCAGGAAGAGAATCCAGCAACCATTGCAACCAGAGAGCGGGCTCATGTTGTGCTTCTTGAACAACTCCATCTGTGCGACAGCGAGCTGCTGACGGTCATTGGCATACTGCTTCTTGATCTTCTCCATCTCGGGACGCAGCACTTTCATCTGTTCCTGCATCTTGGCCTGATTCTGCGCCTGCTTGCGGCTCAACGGAAAAAGGATCAGTCGAACGATCACCGTCATCAGGATGATGGCCACGCCATAGTTGCGTACGACAGCGTACAGCCATTCCAGCAACCAGTGCATCAGGTTCGTGCTCTTGACCAGCAGGCTGGTAACGCCCAGCGCCCGGAAAGGTCCGTTGGGAAAATCGGTTGCATCGGTGAGCTGATTCAAATGCAACTCTTCGCCATAGCGTTTGGCGAGTTCTGCGCCTGCACCGTCTTCATAATTCAGCAGAAGAGACTTGGTCGGCCCTGCGTACAGCAGATACTTGTGCGTCAGCGGCTGCCCTTTTTCCAGAACGACGGGTGAGGAAATCAGACGAGTCGCAATGCGACCTTGGCGCTCGGCGTAGAAGCTGGGAGCATCGGTATCAGGCCCGCTGTACTCGGCTATCACCTTGTCGATCAGGGCTGGTGGCAGTTCGCCAACCTTGTGATCCACCACAGCCAGGCTGGCGAAGAACTGAATCATCACGCCACCGTACAGGAAGAGCTTGCGGCTCTTGGGATCGCTGAGTGTGAAGCTGTTCGGTGTGCCATCCTTCTTGAGCTTTTCTTCCCCTTCCAGCGTGCGGAAGATATTCGTCGGCTTATCTGCATCCTGTGTCACGTATACATAGTTTCGGAACGAGAACTGCTTCCAGCGCAGACCTTCGACCGGCAGCCCTTGAGGCCCACTGAGTTCATAGGTGAACTGCGTCGGCTTGGCTGGATCGATTGCTGCAAATTGCAGCTCCATTTCTACGTGGTACTTGTCCTTCTCCAGGGTGAAGATCTTGGTCACCCGCAAATTCTTGGCAGGTATTTCAGCTGCATAGCTGACCTTCTCCGCTGTAGCTCCGTCGAGTTGCTTCCAGGCAAAAGCTGCCCATTCTGCAGGAACCTGTTCCTTGTCGTTGAGCAAACCGAAACGATAAGAGAGCAGTTCGAACTGTTTCGCAAGTTCTTGCTTGGTGCGGTTTTTGTCTTCATCATCCGTCACGAGGACCAGGCGTGGGCGTTTGCCGTTGGCATCAGCAGCCAGCCGCTGGCCAGTCTGTCGATCAGACCCTTCGTGAGCATTGAGGGTGATATTGCGGATGGCTGCGCCACGGTCGGAAAAGACCACTTTGATCTTGGATTCTTCGGAGCCGAGGGTGTGCTGTTTTTCCGGGCCACGCGAAGCAAGGATCTTGTTCAGTTCGTCGCTCTTGCTGATTACCGGCTCAGCAGGTTTCGTGTCAGCGGGCTTTGTGGGTTCAGGCTGCTTCTGGGGAGCAGTATCTTTCTTGGCAGCAGGTGCCGTTCCCTTGGCAGCTTCGGGGGAAGTGCTAGCCGGGGCGCTGGCCACAACGGTACTCTTGGCCTGCTCTACCGGTTTGGGTTTCAGCAACATCAAGTTGACGACGTACAGCCCGACCATGGACGTCACAGTCATTGCGATGAAAAGCCAAAACCGTGCTCGTTGACTCAGGTTTTCAAGACCCATGGAAGGCGATCACTCAGGAGATCAAGACAGAAAAACCCGCAGTATAGTATTCTGCGGGGGCACTACGCCATTTATCATCGTATGAAGGGGGCGGGAAGATGCCATC
>CAYPJB010000032.1:15923-17988 GCA_964410845.1 uncultured Bacteroidales bacterium
CTGCGGGGGCACTACGCCATTTATCATCGTATGAAGGGGGCGGGAAGATGCCATCGGCTTCTGTGCGTGGGGATGGACCAAAACCAGTAAATTAGACTGAATATTCCAACACGAACTTTGATCCCGAAGGGATCGTGTAGTGGGCAGAAAATGATGCAACGTAAAGCCCGGAACGCAAGTGACGGGGTGACCTTGCTGATGTGAGTGCTGGTTGCCATCGCCAGGGGAAGCAATCTCGCAACTGCGTGGTGTGTTCGCTTAGCGAAAAAGAGTAGGTCGCTCATCTCCGCCCCCGTCACTCGCGTTCCGGGCTGCAAGTTGCATCGGCCTCTCACCATCCCCTACCCCATGAAATCTGCTTTGCTTCCTGCACTACCACAAGCATCTCGTTAGAATGCACACCACTTACCGAACCTGCTCACCAGATCACAAACATGCACCGAATCCTTTTCCTCTTTTGTGCAACGCTCAGCCTGGGAACCATCACGCTGGCCCAGCAGCCCCCCTCGCGGCTACCGTACCAGGTGGATGGCGCTGTCCAGCGTGCCACTACCAGTCCGATGGCTCCTTACATCGAATGGTTCCAGGCTGACCGTGGGAACCTGAACCGTTTTTACAACATGGCCTTGTCCCCCCAGCGGCAGGCGCAGTTCAAGGCACTCTACCGCCAATGGCTGGAACTCCTCACCAAGTTGCCTTTTGACAGCTTCCCGTTGGAAGGGAAGATCGACTACCTGCTGCTTCAAAACTACCTTCGCCATGAAGAAAGGCTTCTCGAACTGCGGATCAAGGATCAGGCGGAGTATCAACCTTTCCTCCCGTTTGCTGGGGCCATCATCCATCTGGAAGAATCCCGCAAGCGGGTAGACAAGCTCGATCCCGCTGCCACTGCCGTCTTGCTGAACCAACTCGTCAAGCAGATCGATGAAGCCAAGGTGGCTGCAGGCAAGGGCAAAGCACCCGCTCGCTATGTTGCCAACCGGGCCAGCATCGCGGTCACCCAATTGCAGACCCACCTCAGGCAATGGCACACCTTCTACATGGGTTACGATCCGCTCTACACCTGGTGGTGCGCGGAGCCTTACAAAGCCGTCGATGAGGCATTGTCGAGCTACAGCAGATATCTGAAGGAGAGCCTCGCAGGCATCCGCCGATCTGATGAAATCGTCGGCGACCCCATCGGCAAGGACATGCTGCTGAACGAACTCCAGTACGAGATGATCCCGTACTCACCCGAAGAACTGGTCCTCATTGCTGAAAAAGAGTTCGCCTGGTGCGAAGCGGAGATGAAGAAGGCTTCCAAGGAAATGGGCTTCGGCGACGATTGGAAGAAGGCCCTTGAGAAGGTTAAAACCCTGCACGTCGAACCGGGTCAGCAGCCTGCCATGATTCGTGACCTCGCCTGGGAAGCCATCGATTATGTGACCAAGAACGATCTCGTCACAGTGCCTGAACTCGCCAAGAACACCTGGCGAATGGAGATGATGACGCCCGAAAGGCAACTCGTCAGTCCGTTCTTCCTCGGTGGTGAAGTGATTCTGGTGTCGTTCCCTACGAATGGCATGCAGCACGAACAGAAGCTGATGAGCATGCGAGGCAACAACCGCTACTTCAGCCGGGCCACGGTGCATCATGAACTCATCCCCGGGCATCACCTGCAAGGGTTCATGAACGCCCGCTACCGCCAGCATCGGCAACTGTTCAACACGCCGTTCTGGGTCGAAGGCTGGGCCCTCTACTGGGAGATGTTCCTCTACCAGCAAGGTTTCGCCAAGACCCCCGAAGAACGGGTAGGCATGCTCTTCTGGCGGATGCACCGCTGCGCCCGCATCATCTTCTCGCTCAGCTTCCACTTAGGCAAGATGACGCCACAACAGTGCATCGACTTCCTCGTGGACCGCGTCGGCCATGAAAGGGACAATGCCACTGCCGAGGTGCGCCGCAGCTTTGGTGGCATGTACGGTCCTCTCTACCAGGCAGCCTACATGCTGGGTGGATTGCAGATCAGAGCCATGCGGACTGAGTTGGTGGATACGAAGAAGCTGACCAATAAGCAGTTCCACGA
>CAYPJB010000033.1:0-17978 GCA_964410845.1 uncultured Bacteroidales bacterium
CGGGGTTGATCGTCAGCTCCTTCGCGCTGAACAACTCTTTGCCATTCACTTTGCCATACACGATCCACTTATCGACGTAGCCTGCGCTGGCGGTGTCGCCGTCGGGGATGGGTTCCAGGTAGTTGTTCTTCTTGAAGTTCGGATCGACGTTCTTGTCCCAGTCGAGCTGGTTGACGAGGTAGTCCAGGTCCTTGTGCTTGGCAGGCGGAACATCCTTCACCAGCAGGCTCCAAGGGACGACGCGGCCTTCGACCATGCTTTGGTACATGCCGAAGACGTCGGAGCCCCACTGGGGTTCGTAGGTGACGAGGGAGCCTGGGGCGTGGAGGACGCAAGGGGGGATGAGCCAGCCGGTGCCGGGTTGCAGGCGGTAGGCTTTGCTGAAGTTGAGGATGCCATTGTCGCCCTGGTTCCAGTTCTCCAGGCAGCGGCGGATGTCTTCTTTCGTGGTGCCTGGTTCCAGGCCCATGAAGGTGTAGGGGAAGTTGTTGCCGATGGAGTTCATCTGCGGGGGGAAGTAGTACGATTCGGGCTTGCCTTGCTGGCCGACGAGGGCAGCTTGCTCGTCGTTCTGGTGCATGTGGTGAGGGATGGGGCCCATGTTATCGAAGAACTTGCTGTAGACGGGCCAGCGCTGGTACTTGTTCCACATCGCTTCGCCGATGAAGCGTTTGCCTTCCAGAGCAATGGCTTCCTTCAGGGTGAAGACACGCTTGCCTTCGTGAACGATGAAGGATAAGCCTTCGTCGGGGGAAGCATTTTCGTTGGCGGCTGGGGTGGTGGAGGAGAACCAGCGTTCGTCGATGCCACCACGGTGAGCGCCGAGGGCGTAGATGTCGGCGGGGTGGAGCTTCAAACGGCGACCGGGAGTAAGGAACGAGCGGGGCACCCAGGTGGGAGCAAGACGGACAATGCCTTCACCGGCTTCGAGAATCTGCTTAACGTCGGCTGCTGATGCCATGGTTTCCAAGTCCTGAGTGCTGAGTCCTGAGTGCTGAGAATATCAGCGCTCATTCATGTGGTGTGTGGAGAAAAGAGACGCTCACATCATGATAGAAGGTAAGGCAAGTATCAAGTGAAAAAGCCCTGCGGTGTCGCAGGGCTTGCACCGGAGACTGAAGTCCCTCGGCACTTTTCAGTAAGTTTCCTTACTTCTTCCCACCGTCTGGTGGCGAAGCTGCTGGGGCTTCACCGGCAGCTGGTGCGGCTGGTGGAGCCAGGTCAGTGATCAGAGTAGCAGACTTATTGCTCAGCACCTGTGGGACGCTGACACCCATTTCGCTGAGGAAGCGAGGCAACTGAACGATGCGGATGCCCTTCTCCATAGCTTCTCGCTGAACTTCCTGGCCTTCACGAAGCATTTCGGTGGCACGGTTGACGGCTACCTTCTGCTTTTCGCCTCGTGCTGAAATAGCAGGGACTTCGCCCAGAATGACAACGTCGGTATTGTAGTCGATCTTGCCCTTGGGCTTGTAGCCGTTGGACTTGTCTAGGTAGAGATCCACTTCAGCACCTTGGGCACGGAGCAGATTGATCAGGGCAGGAAGATCATCTGTGCCATCGCCATTGAGATCGAATTCGCCGACTAGAGCAACGTGAACCTTTTTGGTGGGATCCCAGATGACGTTGAAGAGAAAATCACCCTTGTACAGCGGTTTGTTGGTGCGAATGAAGTCGCGTGGTTCGCTGGTGAAATAGGAATCCCAGTATCGGGTTTCTTCCTCAGGGGTCATATCGGGACGAGGAGCTGGCTTTCGGTCAGCATCGGGACGAGCCATGCGGGTGACGCGGACCTGAGCCAGTTGATCACCAAGGATTTTCACAACAACCACTTCAGCCTTCTTTATCGGGCTGGCATTGCCATTTACATCGTGATCATGCACGGAGAAAGTCAAGCCGATCGGAAGTTTGACAGCAGAGCCGAGGTCAATAATGGCGAGGTCCGAACCTGGGCTGTAATCCACTATGCGGGCTTTGGGAACATTCAGGCTGGTGAGGCGGTTCTGATCCAGCTTGGTGATCTTTTCACGGTACTTCTCCGCTTCCTTGGCCACTTCAGCGGTATGAAATGCCTTGTTGGCTTGAATCTGGCTTTCGAAATTCTTCTTGATATCGGTCACCATCTTGTCCACTTCGTTGGTGGTATCCAGCGTTTTCTGATTGGTGGCCGCGATGATCTCATCCTTCTGCTTCAGCTTGTTCTGCTTGTCGAGTTCCATGGAATCCTGAGCTGTCTTCAGGCGTTGCGTGAAGACGAGATCATTCCATTCCTTCTTGTACTGAGTGTACTCTGCTGTGAGCTTGGCCAGGCTGGCTTCCGTGGTCTTGAGCTTGTCGGTGCTCTTGGTCAATTGTTCGTTGAGTTGACGAATCTTGTCCATCAAGGTAATGGCAGGCTTGCCTGTGGTGGCAGACCATGGACCAATAAGGCCGTTATCATTGGGGCCACGGCCCATGAGTTCCTTCCAGACCTTGCCTTCATACCAGGCTTGAGGAAGAGCCGCCAGGTCGCGGGTCAGTCCTTCTTTCATGTTGTTCTGTTCTTCCGTGCTCAGGCTGGTATCACCAATGATGCTGCGGAGCACAGGAATATAAGTTGTTGTGGCAGCATTCCGCTGGTCTTCCATCTTCTTCTGCTGACCAACAGCTGCGTTTTCCTTGCTCACAGCCTGGTCAATCTTGTCTTGAGCGAGATAAAACATCACGCCTAGCCCCAGATTGAGGAGGATCGAGAAAACGAGGAAGACGATCAGCACGGTATTTGATTGAGGCTGATCTGCACGAGACCGAGACGCTTTCCGTGCCATGCTGAAAATCTCCGAAGCGCAATACTGACTTGGTGGTACCCCGCTTCAACCCAAGGGGTCGAGCGCTGTTCACGGGTTCCCACGTATTCCCCAGGCTGAAGTCAGGTTCAGCCGAAACCACTCGGGTGCTACTCCCTCCAGTATGACCGTTCCGTAGCTTCTGTCAATCAGGTAGATGAGGAAGGCCGGGAACTCTGGTGTAGCGAGAGGGACTGTTATACCGTTCGTAGGGGCAACGACAGGGAATCCGGCGTTGCTCAAGTGAGTTTCAGTTCTTATTCTATCCGTGTAGGCCGACGTTCCTCCAGAGTTGGCCCCTCCTTTTTGCTGAACGAGCTAGACCATGGCAACTGTCTCCCATCTCGACTTGAAGCCCGGCCAACGGGTCAAAATCACCCAAACCGTCAAGGTAGGCAGCACCAGTTGGCCCCATGCCGTCGAAGGTGTCATTCGGGATGTTAAGACCCTGGTCACCGGCCTGGCTACCCAGCGGAATCCGGACGACATCATCACCGTAGCCACCGTACACTTCATGAAGGACAACAAGGAACTGAGCTGCATTGCGGTGGATGAACGTACCCAGATTGAACTGCTTTAGAGAGTGGTCATCACGCTCCATCTTGGTGACAGCGTTATTGAGAGTTCCCTGCAACCTCCCAGCCGAAACGCTAGCGAGGGGGCACCATGCGGAAGGAAGTGTGTGGTGCAGGCTACTGGTAGTTCCCGACAATTGTTGCACTGGCTTCGTCGATCTTTCAATGGAAGTAATGGGCTCTCGTCGCCGCTGTCATCACGGCGGAGCGTGATGACTACACTCTGTGTGATGGCCGCTATCTTTCTGATGGGTGGTTTGGGTTGCATGCCTTACCGGCCGACGGCTACCAAAGCCACTACCGGACCCGTCCCCACACTGACACTTCCGACTGCCCCCCTGACAAATGTCAAGGAACTGCTTGATAAGGCCATTACTGCCAGAGGGGGCGAGGCGGCTCTCAAGAAACTTAGCAGCGTAGCTTACCAGGGCAAAGGGAAATCAACTCCAAGCAATGTCGTCTCGAACATGACGTTCCGTACGACCGTCGCCCTGCCCGACCGCATTCGTGATGAAACCGACTACGACAATGGCACCAAGTTCGTGCAGGTGCTGCAACGAAGCAAAGGTTGGGTTTCCATCAATGGATCTGTGAAAGAAATGGATAGCATCAATTTGAAGTCGATTCAAGAGTCGCTGTATGTCAGTCATCTGTTGACGCTACTTCCGTTACGGGATGCCCGCTATACCCTGGAGCCTTTGCCGGAACAACGGCGCGAGGGAGTTATGACCGTGGGCTTCACTGTCAAATGCCAAGACCAGCGCGACGTCATGATGTATTTTGACAGGGAGACGAGCCTGCCACTGCTCTGCAAAACCAAAATCACTGATTCGAACTTGTACGTAGAGCACGACCAGGAGATCTTCTTCACCCGCTACGAAGCGATCGACGGACTGCAGTTCCCCCGTCGCTGGGTGATCTATACGGATGGCAACCTCTCGATGGAACTGAACTACGAGACATTGAAGTTCATCGACAAGTTGGACGACATTCTCTTCGCCAAGCCGTAATATCGTAGTATGCAGCCACAGCGGCCAATCTACCTGGACTACAACGCCACGACACCGATTGATCCAGCGGTTCGGCAGGCAATGCTGCCTTATCTTGATGAACATTTCGGCAACCCGAGCAGCACCCATGCTTATGGCCGGGCAGCACATCATGCTGTCGAGAAAGGACGGCTGCAGATAGCAGAGCTGATCGGTGCATCTTCCAGCGAGATCATCTTCACCGGCAACGGCACCGAGGCAAGCAACCAGGCACTTTTTGGCGTAACCCGTCGACATCGTGCTCACCCCAGTGAGTGGCAGGTGATCATCTCAGCAGTGGAACATCCCGCGACCATGCAGCCTGCGTTGGAGTTAGCGGAACAAGGATTTAAACTCCTCATTTTGCCTGTCGATCGCTATGGCGTAGTGCAATTGGACGCTCTGGAATCAGCACTCAGGAAGAAGACGCTGCTCGTCTCCATCATGCATTCCAATAATGAAGTGGGAACGCTGCAACCGATCAGGACCATCAGCAAGTTGGCCCATGCAGCAGGGGCGATGGTTCATACCGATGTTGCCCAGTCGCTGGGCAAGTTGCCGGTAGACGTGGATGATTTGAATGTCGATCTGATGACCATCGCCGGGCATAAGTTGTATGCTCCGAAAGGCATTGGGGCTTTATATGTTCGACAGGGGACACCAATCGATTCATTCGTTTTCGGTGCTGCACATGAACGAGGCAGACGTGCGGGAACCGAGAACGTCCCTTACATCGTGGGCCTGGGCCAGGCAGCGGAGATCGCCCAGCACACGTTACGCCAGACCACACCACGTCTGCAGGAACACCGGGATCGCCTATGGTCGCTTCTGGTCGATGGCCTTGGTGATCGCATTCAATTGCATGGCCACGCAACGGAACGCTTGCCCAACACGATCAACTTCAGCATTGCCGGCTGGATTGGAGATGACCTCCTCGAAGCCTGTCCGGGGATAGCGGGTTCGACGGGGTCGGCGTGCCATGCAGGGAAGCTGGATGTGTCACCAGTGCTGGCTGCGATGGGGGTAGCAGTGCCGGTAGCCCGCGGAGCAGTGAGGCTCTCCGTGGGGAGATTTACGACGGAGGAGGATGTGGAGCGTGGAGCGAGAGAAATCACATCTCTCGTCCTCGGTCTCTGACCGAGGACGCACTGCATGCCTGCCTCTGGCAGGCTGCAATCGTGAGAGTGCTTCTTGTTACTGCAAGGTGGTGATGGACGCTCATCACCGCTGCCCGGCGAAGCCGGGCTTCCAGTGCATCCCCCGGCGGAGCCAGGGGACGAGAAGTGCTTGTTGTTATGGATAGAGGCCGCGGATATCCTTTTCGCGGGCAACTTTCTCCACACCAAGCGTTAACGCTGCGATACGGTTGTTGCGGAAGCCTCGGTCTTTGGCGAGTTTGCGAACTCTCGAGTATGCATCTTCCATCAGGCGTTGCAGACGTTTCTGCACTTCCGATTCATCCCAGAAGAGTTGCTGCAGATCCTGAACCCATTCAAAGTAGCTGACCGTCACACCGCCAGCGTTGCAGAGAATGTCGGGGATGACGAAGATTCCCTTCTCTTCGAGAATGTCATCAGCTTCGGGAGTAGTGGGGCCATTGGCACCTTCAGCAATGATCTTGCACTGCAGGTTGTTGGCGTTCTCTGCGTTGATCACTCGTTCGAGTGCTGCAGGAATGAGGACGGTACACTTCATCTCCAGCATCCGCTGGGCATCGACTTTCTTGCCCTTCGGGAAGTCAGGCAGGCCGGTCGGATTGGCAGCAACGTGCTTGGCGAGGGCTTCGATGTCCAAGCCTTCTTCATTCATGATGGCGCCATAGCGATCCGAGACAGCCAGTATCTTGACACCCCGCTGTACTAGTTCGTTGCAGGCGACGGAGCCGACGTTTCCGAACCCCTGGACGACCGCGGTAGCCTGCTTGGGGTCAATGCCCATTTCCTTGAGGGCGCACATGATAGTGTAGACCACGCCACGTCCGGTCGCTTCACGACGGCCCACGCAGCCACCGATCTCAACAGGTTTGCCCGTCACGATCTCGGGGCAAGCGTGACCAATGCTCATGGAGTAGGTATCCATAATCCAGGCCATTGTCTGTTCATCGGTGCCAACATCAGGAGCCATCACGTCAATACGTGGCCCGATCATGGGCAGCAGTTCTTCGGTGTAACGGCGAGTGATGCGTTCGAGTTCCCGTTTGCTGTGCTTGACCGGATCGACTGTCACGCCACCCTTACCACCACCGAACGGAAGGTTCATTAAGCCGCACTTCCACGACATCCACATCGCCAGCGCTGCCACCTCGCCTAGATCGACAGCGGGGTGGAAACGAAGGCCACCCTTGGCCGGACCGCTGGTGATGTGGTGTTGCACACGGAAACCATTGAAGACCTGGGTTTCGCCATTGTCCAGGCGTACGGGAACCGCCACGATGAAGCTGCGCTTGGGAACGCTGAGGCGATCGAGGATACCTGGTTCCAGATCACTACGCTCGGCGACTTTGACCATCTGCTGACGGGCCATCCGGAAAACGGGCGATGAATCAAGCATTGGATGTTCTTTGAACTGTATGTTCTTGTGCTTGATCTGATCTTTCGTAGAGGCCACGTCATATACTCCTGAACGGATGATGAAGGGAGAGAGGGGACCTGCGTCACCTTTTTTAATGTAGTGGTCAGTGAAGCGGGCAACCAGCGGGTTGCAGGGGGATTTTCTGGCGTGTCACTCTACTTTGCAGACATCTTTCGAGGCTGATGTGTTACAATTAGACAGGCGAGGTGAATGGTTATGAGTACAGCACCCAAACGGCGGATATCGATCCAGGATTACTTTGCTATCGAACGTGATGCCACGTTCAAGAGCGAGTATTGCGACGGCGAGATGTTTGCAATGGCTGGGGCGAGTTCATCACACACTTTTATCAAGGGCAATCTCGAAGGTGAGTTGTATCGTCAACTGAAAGGAGGACCCTGCCGAGCTGCATCGAGCGATCTGCGGGTGAAAGTTGAGAAGACCGGATTAGTAACGTACCCTGACATTGTCATCTTGTGTGGCAAGCAGGAAGTTGTGAGCGAAGACGACAATACGATCAAGAATCCTGTTTGCCTGATTGAAGTGCTCTCCCCCAGCACAGAGAGCTATGATCGAGGTACAAAGTTCCGGCATTACCAGCAGATTGACAGTCTGAAGGAGTACATCCTCGTGGCGCAGGATGAACCATTATGCCAGCGCTTTGTCAGGCAGCCTGATCAATCCTGGCAGTTGGTTACTTTTGAGGGGATGGAAGCGACGCTGGCATTCACCTCGGTGCAGGCAAGCATCACCCTGGTCGATGTTTACAACGGGGTCAGCTTCCCAGAAAAGAAACTCCGACAGATCGTTGATTTGCCCATGTAGTTGAACTTTGCATCAATTCTGTTGCCTGGCATCGGTGCAGGCAGGGTGGGGTTGTTTAGGCAATCGTACGCATTTGCTTTCATGAAGCTGATGATTGTGCTAGAGTGTGATGAACGCTCAATATTCATGTTGAATCGGAAGGGAATTGTCTTTTATGTCGGGAATTTCGCCTGCAGTTGTCCCCGGAACCTCACGCCCAGCTTCGATTGCTGTCGTCGAAGCTGCTACCAGTGATGGTCAAAAGCATACGGCTCAAATCGTTGATGTTTCCGACACGGGGCTGAAGCTGAAGGTACGGTATCAGTTCGATGAAGGCTGCATGGTGCGAATCGATTTGCCTTGCGAAGAATTGGGGCCGGTGACCACGGTCCTGGCTTGCGTGATGCAACGCAGGCATGAGAGCAATGGCCTCTGGTTACTGGCTTGTCAGTTCTGTACCGAGCTTGACGATGATGACCTGACTGCACTAGGGGTCAAGCGGGAACTCATTGAGAAGCCTGACAGCGACAATCGCAGCTACAAACGCTACCCAGCCAAAGCCCAGGTGCTGTACAAGAATATGCGATCGAGTTCGGAACCGGTTTATCCTGGTGTCGTACTGAATGCCTCACCCACTGGAATTGGATTACGGGTTAAGGAAGCGTTATTGCCTGGTTCGTTGCTCGACCTCACCGTGCAAGGTGAACGAGGCCAGAAATTATTTGAGATTCTGGCCTGCGTGGTCTATCGACATCTCGACAAAGATAATCAATATACCGTTGGCTGCAACTTCATTCGCGAATTGAGCGATGAGGAATTGAGCTCGCTCAACTTATGAGCTACTTCACTCCCTTCACTGTAACCAGGTATTCCACGATCTGCTTTTCCAGCTGCGCATCGATCTTCGCACCATAGACCGTCACCATTTTCTTCACGACATCTGTCCATTTGTTGGACGCCAGGTTTGGCTGTGTCATGGTCAATCGGGGAGAATGGCAGGTAGTGCAGTTGCCCAGGAACTCTGCTTTGTGTGGCCCAGCGGGCAGATTCGGCTCACGGGGGCTCAGATCAGTTGGATCGTTCAACAACTTGACTTGTATTGCTAGCGGTTTGCCTGCCGGGATCATATCAACCATCAGTGCGAAACAGGCATAGGCCAAACCCGCGACAATAGCAATGCCCAGAACAATGGAGAGGATGAGCTTCATAGATTGGTGATGTTAGTTGATGGTGAATGGGAGTGAGGAAGTTGATGGTGCTGGCTGCTCTAACAATACCCAAACAACCAGCTTCCATCAACTGTTAACGTTGCATTACTTCTTTCGTTTGAGCACAAAGTAGAAAGCACTCTTGCCATCGAATTTCGTAGGGCGGTCGCCTTCCGGTGCATAACAGAGCTTGCAGTCATCGCCTTCGAGACTGATGATGCCCTTGGCCTTCATGCCTGCGCCGAAAGGACTTTCGGTGATTTCGAGATCGATGGACGTGGGGGTTTGCTTGTCGTCAACAGTGAATTTGAACTTAAAGGTCTGGTCATTGTTCTTGAGAGTCATGATATCCTTGGCGATATCGAACTCTGCCTTCTTCATGTCATCGCCAGCTTCGGTGCCATTCTTCATACCCGAAACGAAGGTCCATTTGCCTTCAAGCTTCTTGGTGTCGAACTTCTTGTCATCAGCGTGGAGCATAGCCACCGCGAAAAGAGCAAGGCTGGCCGTCAGGATACGAAACATCGAAAGACTCCAACAGAAATGAGGTTGCGACAGGTGAATAGCAGATGCACTATTCCGTTTTTCCATTGTACAAACCCGAGGAATACTGGCTAACTACTCAGCAGCTATTAGATTGACGAACCCCTGCAGAAGCATGACAATGAAATTTCATCGACATTGTGTAAACCCTGACGATCATTGCAGCGTAGTAGCCTTAGGGCAGGAAGCGACGACTCGTGAAGCAGCCTCGGCCTCCTCTGGAGCAAAGCCCTGACGACAGCGACGAAGCCTTGCTGGCCCGTTTCTGTGCAGGAGAAGTTTCAGCATATGGCGATCTGCTACGCCGCTTCCAAGGTGAAATATTTTCATACCTCAAACGCTACCTGGGGCAGGACGCTCTGGCTGACGATGTCTTCCAGAACACCTTTATCCAAGTGTACCAGAAAGCTGGGCAGTTTGAACCGGGCAGGAAGGTGAAGCCTTGGCTTTATGCCATCGCTACCCACCAGGCTATTGACATGCTGCGTCGGCAGAATCGTCGACCCGCGGTGAGCCTGGAACAGTTAACGAGTGACGATGACGCACTGAACTGGTCGGACACGCTCACCTCGGCTGAAGTCAATCCACTTGAAGGATTGGAACTGGCTGAGCGGCGGGAAAAGGTCAGGGAAGCAATGGAATCGTTACCCGAACACCTGCGATTAACCATCATCCTGGCATATTACCAGGGGCTGAAGTACAAGGATATCGCAGACATCATGATGATTCCGGTAGGTACAGTAAAGTCTCGATTGCACGCAGCCATGCAGAAACTCCAGGAAACGTTACTTTCGACAGAAGCCGTTCGACTCTAAATCCCAGGACGCTACTCATGAAACCCGATCTTCTCGGCTACCTGATGCATGCGGTCGAACCTGACGAGGCTCGCCAAATCGAAATTCTGCTCGAAACACAGCCCGAACTTCGCAAGGAAATGATGAAACTACGGGCCTTGCTGGAACCGCTCAATCTCCTCGAAAACTCGGAGCCGCCACCCGAACTCATTTACAAGACGCTACGTGGAGTAGCGACTGCTCGCAGCCTGGAAACTCCTGCAGTTGCTCGTGCTTCCATCAAGGATTCAGGGAAGCTTATCACTCCGGTATCCAACCTTGAACCCTGGAAGATCAACGAGTATGAAACTGCACCAACGAGTTGGCGGCGGGCAGACGCCTGGGCTCTGATTGCGATCGTGATGCTGATCTGCCTGGCAATTCCTCCCGTATTGCAATACGTGCGTGACCGTGCACTGCAGACCGAATGTCGGGACAACCTGCGGCAGGTCTATGTCGCTCTCGATACTTACATGCGTGATCACAACAATTCGATTCCGGCACTCAGTGAAACCGGTCCTACATCGCACGCAGGCGTGTATGCCGTTGCCCTGCGTGATAAAGGCCTTTGGGGCGAGACTTTGCGGTTGAGTTGCCCGCCAACCGGCCCCAGAACACCACCAACGATGGAAGAAATACAAAAACATAACGAAGAAGAGCAAGCTTACTGGCAGAACTTTGCTGGCAGTTATGCCTATCATCTGGGATACATCACCAGGGAAAACGGCAAACTCATCGTGCAAGCATTGAAGCGGGGCGACGGCGATTCGCTGCCTATTCTGGCAGATCGTGCTCCTCGCTTTGGTGAAGTTCCTGAATGGGCCAGTGCTAACAGCCCAAATCATGGTGGTCGAGGGCAGAATGTGCTGCATCTGGGTGGTCATGTTCAATTCCTGAAATTCCGTAGTGCTGCAAGTGGTGAAGATAACGACATTTATCGAAATCATAACAACCAGCAATATGCTGGTCTCAAATTGCAGGACATCGTGCTGGGGGCATCAGAAGCCCGACCTCTGCCGTCGTATATCCCGATGGATTAGTTGCTACGGAGTTGTTGGTAGTTGGTTGTTAGTTGAAGTGCTTTGCGTCGTCTGAATCGCAAATCACTTCCTGTAATTTCGTATTCTGAACTATCAACCAACAACCAGTAACAAGTAATTCTCAAAACTATGCACCGTCTCATTCTCGGCACGCGTAACAAGAAGAAGATCAAAGAGATCGTACCACTCCTGGCGGAGTTGCCCATCGACATTGTTGATGTCAGTCAATTGCCTGATGTTCCTGAGATTGCAGAGGATGGGAAGACCTTTTTGGCAAACGCCTCCGCGAAAGCACAAGGTGTGGCGCTGGCGGCAAAGGAATGGACCCTCGCAGAGGATAGCGGTCTGGTGGTGCCAGCACTGGGCAATGAGCCAGGTGTCGATTCAGCCCTCTATGCGGGCACGCATGGTGATGATGCTGCTAACAACATGAAATTGCTGGGCAAGATAGCAGCCATTCCTGAAGAACAGCGAGGAGCATACTACGTCTGCGTAGCAGTGCTTTGTAATCCCGATGGTGAGATTGTCGCTGTCACCGAAGGTCGGTGTCACGGCAGGATCGTCAGTTCAGCTCATGGCCTGGGTGGTTTCGGATATGATCCTTTGTTCCTGGTGCCGGAATATCACAAAACCTTTGGTGAGTTGGCTCCTGTAGTAAAAGCAGCTCTCAGCCATCGAGCCAAAGCGATTACCAACCTGCGGCCAGCCATCATCAAAGCTGTGTGTGCGTAGACCATGTATGGCCTGAACCACTGATGTTGAGTGGAAATAAGTCGAAGAATCTGACAAACTCTCTTGACGAAACCAGTGGATAACCTTACTGTTCTTGTAGGTTGATTGAACGTTCAGTTCTCAACCATGTTGGAAGAATTACCTGCCCCTTTCATTCTGACCGTTGCACCAACCACGTCTAGTGTTGACTTCGCCAGCAATGATAGTTTGGGGTATTTTCAGGTGAACCTTAGTTCAACAGTGATTTGTTTTCCTGCTGAACGACTTTGATTCGTGGCCTGCATTTGGATTGATTAGTGACCTGTTTGTTTCCTTACACCACGGCTGCTGTTTCGCTGCTTCCCGCTGCGATAGCTAGCTGATTGTCTGAAAGAGATCGATGAATTCATGCGTTCGGGAGTGTTAACGCCCTACACTCCAGTTTTCCTGCGATTCACGGAATCGCAATCATTCTCGTTTCTGGTTTCAGCCTGTCCTGACATGGTGTCAGGGCGCTGAGGTACTTTGATATAAGGTGTCTCCTGAGTACTGATTCTATTCGCATCCTGCGCGATCCCACCGTTTACCTTGTTGGCAGGCAGTCTGTCTCTTCGGCAGAACTGGATCGCTTTCTGACCGATCACAACGTCTCTACCTGGACGACGGATAGTGAGGTCGCTGGTGAAAAACTGAGCGAAGTGGCTGGTCGTGTCTGCTACATGAGCTTTGCGAAACCACGGCCTGGCGGCAATGAAGCGTACCTGAAGCACATCCTCGAAGTCGGGCATGGCTCCGTCCTCGAACATGGCGTCTGGAACTTCATCTTCACCGGCATCAACCGGGCTGTGACCCACGAACTGATTCGCCATCGGGCGGGCTGGGCCTATTCCCAACTGAGCCAGCGATACGTGGATGAATCGGTGGCGGAGTACGTCGAACCCGACTGCATCGCTGACGACCCCGAGCTGCACGAACTCTGGGTGAACACTGTTAAAACAACACACGATGCATACGTGAAGTTAGCAGAGAAGCTGACTGAGAAATTTGCAGATGAGCCAGACAAGACGCTACGGCGGAAGATGGCTCGCCAGGCAGCACGATCCGTGCTGCCCAATGCTACTGAAACCAAGATTTTTGTGACTGCCAACACTCGGGCACTACGCCATTTCATCGAAATGCGTGGCAGTCGTCATGCTGATGTGGAGATTCGCAAGCTGGCCATAGCCCTCTTGCGGGTGTGTCAGCAGGAAGCCCCGCATCTTTTTGGTGATTATGAACTCGTTACATTACCGGACGGAACACATGAGGCCAGCACACCATACCGAAAGGTCTGATGGTTACCCCCCACGCCAGGGAGGCGGTGGCGGTGGACACTACGGACGACGCGGGCAGGGCCAGGGTCAAGGCCAGGCACGCGGGCATGGTCGTGGCTATGGTCACGGTCAAGGACAAGGGCACGCTCAAGGTCATGGTCAGGGCCAGGGTGGCTATGGTCAGGGACAAGGCCAGGGGCAAGGTGGTTACGGCCATCAGGGCCAGGGCCATCAAGGACAAGGCGGACAACGTCGCCAGGGTGGTGGCGGTGGACGTTACGGCCATCAGCAGGGTGGTTATGGAGGCGGCGGACGCTACCAGAATCAGCAGCGCCGATACCACGGTGGCAACAATATCCCACGCTCCGCAGCGGAACTGGCTGCACAGCCGCTGCCTGGTGTTGATGTTCCTGGTGAAGACCAACTGCTTGCACCAGCCTCTCCCTCGGTTACCCCATTAACAACCTTCACGGGCATCCTGGAACTGCACCCCAAGGGGTATGGCTTCCTTCGTCAATTGAAGCGATACATGATGGCCCAGGTGGGCGACCCTTATGTGGGCAATCACCTCGTCGAACGCTTTCACCTGCCTGCTGGCGTTCTGATCGAAGGCACACTCGAACCAGGCCCTCCAGGCTCGATGGGGCCTCGTCTTCGCAGCATTGAGAAGATCGAAGGCCAACCTGCAGCACCCATCGCACACCGTGACTTTGAAACGCTGACCCCGATTGATCCCGAACAATGGATTCGACTGGAAACCAATGTCGAGCCTATCAGCACCCGCGTGCTCGATATGCTGGCTCCCATCGGTAAAGGTCAGCGTGGGCTGATCGTGGCGCCACCCCGTTCTGGCAAGACGGTTCTGCTTCAGCAGATCGCTACTGCAGTTGCCACGAATTACCCTGATATGCACATCATGGTGATACTGGTCGATGAGCGACCTGAAGAAGTGACCGACATGAGCCGCACGGTTCGTGGTGAAGTTTGTGCCAGCAGTTCGGATCGCGAAACGATCCAGCACATTCGCATGGCAGAAACCGCGCTCAACCGGGCCAAGTTCCTGGCGACACAAGGCAAAGATGTGTTTGTGCTGCTGGACAGCCTGACACGCCTGGCCCGAGCTTACAACAAAGAAAGCAACTCGGGGCGCACCATGACAGGTGGTGTCGATATCAAGGCACTCGAAATTCCCAAGCGTTTGTTCGGCTCTGCACGGGCATTCGAAGAAGGCGGTTCGCTCACCATCATGGGTACCGCTCTCGTCGAAACCGGTTCCAAGCAGGACGATGTGATCTTCCAGGAGTTCAAAGGTACGGGCAACATGGAAGTGGTGCTCGACCGCAAGCTCTCAGAACGCCGCATCTATCCCGCCTTCGATATTGGTGCTTCGGGTACACGCAAGGAAGAACGCATTCTTCCTCCTGAGATGTACAAGCAGGTCACCCTGCTTCGCCGCACCCTGGCTGGCATGAAGAGTGTCGATGCGATGATGATGCTCATCGACAAGTTGCAAAAGAGCAAAACGAACTCAGATTTCCTGAATATGATTGGGAAGTCGATGCGGTAGTCGTTGCAGATAGCTACAACTGAGCCGAGAGACGGGAGTCCCTCGGCTCAGTTCGTTAGTAGTACTCAATCCCCAAATCAAACGCCACGCGGCCATCGGCCAGCTTACGGATGTTGGTGATATGCACCGGTGTGCCGCCACCTTTTTGTGAGCGGCTCGACGGGGTGGTGTAAGGCGTGAAGGCATTGTTGCTGGCACTCGGGAAGGGCACCACGGTCAGGAACCGGTTCGGGCCTTCGGGGCCAGAGATGCCGTGCGATTCTTCTAGTAGTGGCCGGCCATCGACGACTCGCCAGATGAGCAGTCCTTCTGCAGGCAGGTCTTTGTCAAAACTGCGGGCGATACGGTTCTCGAGCAGGAAGTACTCGCTGCCATCCTTGCGAACGAGAATCTTCAGGCACTCTCGGTCGTTCGCTGTTACCGGGCCGAGGACGATGTGCTGTGGCACAGAAGGATCGACAACGGTTGGTTTAAGCCAGCCCATCATCTCCTTGCACCAGGCGGACATATGCCGAGGTCGGCCTTGCTGGCCGTGCCCGTTGGCCATCGTACACCAGATGCCCAAGCCTTCCGAACCGGGGGCTTCCGGGCGGGCGTAGAGATCGGGCAAGCCTAGCATATGGCCAAATTCGTGAGTGATGACGCTGTGTGAACTGAAGTTGTTGCCACCCTCGGGGCAGATGAAGTACGACCAGCGTTTGCCCTTGTAGAAATGGTTCGACCGGTGAGGCCAGTAGAGCCCACCCCGGTTGGTCTGGTAACGGTCGCCTGCGTAAATGAAGAAGATTCCATCGTACCCATCAAGGGCTTTCTCGCCATCACGGGCAAGCAGCTTATCGAGTGCTTCGGTCAGCAAGGCATTGCGGTTGGTGTCGTTGGCATACTCTGCCCGTTTGCGGTTCACTTGAATCCACTGGTAGGCCTGTCCTTCGATACGGAACTTGCCGTAAGATTGTTCCCGGTAGAAGTCATTCATCGATCCGTAGACAGGCTGCCCTGAAGGGCTTTTCCCCACGTAGCTGCCAGTGCTGAAAAGCATATTCTCCCAGTCAGACAAGCCGAAGCGAGGGTTATGTTTGACATCGGAATACTCGATAGGAACAAGTGCCAGTCGATAAACGTCTCGCTTGAACGTTGTGGCAGTGCGTTCGTCCCATCGAGTCGATTGCCGACGACCGCCTCCGGGGGCTTCGCTGGTGGTGGTTTTCACACTTAGTTTAAGTTCTTCATTGGCTCGCTTAACGACCAGTGTCACCGCTTCGCCAGCTTTGCGAAGGGCGAGAGTACTGCTGAACACATCGGTACCGGTGATGGGCGTGTCGTCCAGCTTCAGGATAACATCACCAGCTTTAATTCCCGCTTGTTCCGCTGACGATCCTGCCTGAAAACCATCGATCTTGAGGCCTTCCACCGATTCAGAAAGGCGTACACCCAGAGTGATATTGCCATTGGTCAGGCCCAGTGGCCGACTGGTGGCGGCAGCAGTGACCTTCACTTCCTCCTGCCTGCCAGCACGTTCAATCTGGAAAGAAATCACTTCGCCTGCATTTTTGCTGCGAAGGTATTCTGCCAGGAGCCTGCCATCGACGACCTGCTGGTCGCCTGCCCTGATGATAGCATCACCCGCCTTCAAGCCAGCCTTGGCTGCAGGAGAATCGACTGCGACACTTCCTATCTTCCAATACCGCTCGGAACCCTGCGGAGGTTCAATATGTAGACCGACATACCCTGGTTGAGGCTGCACCTCAGCAACACTCCACGTCCTCGGAGCTTCCGTGGTGATGAGTTGTCTCAGTTCACGATACCCTTCCAGAGACGAAGTGCGATCCTGTTGACGGGGATCCCAAGAATGAGATTTGAATTCCTGAGCGAGAAGCGGAGTTGGAAGTAGCAGGCAGGCAGCAGCCAATTGGCGGAGGGTAATCATGTGCAGCACTCACGGGTGGAAGCTCTACTTTACCCTCTTGAAAGGGGTCGTGCCAGCAGGAATTGATCTCTATGAGAACGTTCTCCTGCGGCGATTCTACAATAGTCGGCAAAGGAATCCACCATGAGCTATGCCAAACTCTGCGATAGTGAACGTGAACGGGCCACCCTGGCTTCCTGTGCCAGTTTGCTGGGCTGGGATGAACGCACTTACCTGCCAGCTAAAGGGCAGGCTTTCCGAGGCGACCAACTGGCACTCGTGGCTCGCCTGTGCCATGAGATGCTGATCGCCCGGGAAACCGCTGATCTCCTCAATGCTGCAGAAGGTGCCACGCTTAGCGATGCGGAACGGGCCAATGTGAAAGGCATCAGGCGGGTGTATGATCGGGCTGTGAAGCTGCCTACCGAACTGGTGGTCGCTCTCGCCAAAGCTACCTCAGCCGGGCAGAACGCCTGGGAACAAGCCAAGCACCAGAACGACTTCGCCAGCTTTCAGCCGTTCCTGCAGACCATCATCGATCTGAAACGGGAAGAAGCCCAGGCGGTAGGCTATGTCGAGCATCCTTACGATGCCTTGCTAGACGAGTTCGAACCCGGGGCCAAAACTATCGAGCTTCAGCGACTGTTTGTCAGGCTTCAGCAGGAACTGGTACCTCTGATTGCAGCCATCCAGCAGTCAGGTATCCAAGCACCGCGTGAGATCCTGGAGCGTAGCTATCCCGTCGAATCACAGCGGCAGCTTTCCGAGTGGATTGCCGAGCAGGTAGGCTTCGACCGCTCAGCTGGTCGGCTTGATGTCACCGTCCACCCTTTCTGTTCAGGCATCGGTCCAGGTGATTGCCGTATCACTACCCGATACAACGAACATGCTTTCGCTGAGGCTTTCTTCGGCACCCTGCACGAAACCGGGCATGGCATCTACGAACAGAACCTGCCGAGTGAACACTTCGGTACACCGCTGGGCACTGCCTGCTCGCTGGGGATCCATGAAAGCCAGTCGAGACTGTGGGAGAATTTCGTCGGTCGCAGCAAAC
>CAYPJB010000034.1:0-17976 GCA_964410845.1 uncultured Bacteroidales bacterium
CTGACGATTCGCTACCTGATGCATGAAGCTGGCGCTTCTGTCGCCCACCTCACTCCCTTAACCCCGTTGACAGACTCCACGCGCCAACATACCATGACGTTCCTGATGGAGATATCTCGATTAGCACCGCTGTTTTTGCCGCCAGTCAAAATACGTCATCCCATGTATGATGTTGCACAATTCCTAAGCATCATGGGTATGGCCATAACAATTGCATGCGTGTTGCATGGCAGTTTGGCTGCCTTGGCAGGGATACCAATATGGATCAGCGGATATGTACTGACACATTTTGTAGAACAGTACAAGTGGTGGACGGTGCAGTTTGGCGACTTGAAGACATTTCGGGATTTGTCGAAGTGGATTGCTCGTTCGATGAGTAATGAAAGAGACTCGATTGCGTTCAAGCAAATAACCACCGTATCGTGAGTTTGAGAGTATCTCTCGATTGCACAGCCACCCCCGGCCTGAATGGCCGAGGGCTAAATACCTTTACGCCATCACGCCTTTCAGCAACTCTCCATGCACATCGGTCAGTCGCATATCCCTGCCGCCAAAGCGGACCGTCAATCGCTTGTGATCGATCCCCAGCAGGTGCAGCATCGTCGCATGCAGGTCGTAGATTTCGACTTTGTTTTCAATGGCGTGGTAGCCATACTCGTCGGTTTGGCCGTAGATGGTGCCTGGCTTGATGCCTCCGCCTGCAAGCCAGATGGAGAAGCCAAACGGGTTGTGGTCGCGGCCGTTGCTGCCCTGGGCCATCGGGGTGCGGCCGAACTCGCCGGCCCAGAGGACGAGAGTGCGCTTCAGCAAGCCTCGGGCTTTCAAATCAGTGAGCAGACCGCCGATGGGTTGATCGACAGCCCTCGCATTATCCTCATGGCCATCTTTCAAGTTCGCATGCTGATCCCAGCGGTCGTGCTTGTTGCTCGGGCAGGTGAGTTCAACGAAGCGGACACCCTTCTCCACCAGCCGACGGGCCAAGAGGCACGAACGACCGAAGGATTGTGTCGGGCCATAGCTGCTATCGAGACCATACATCTTCCTGGTGGCTTCGCTCTCGCCTTTCAAGTCAAGTACTTCGGGAACTGCAGACTGCATCCGAAATGCCAGCTCATGATTAGCGATGGCTGCTTCGAAGGCATCGTTCTTGCCGAGCCGACTGAGGACCCCACGGTCGAGCTTGGTTACCAGGTCAAGCTTGGCTTTCTGGGCTTCCAATGTCGGTTCACTTCGCTGCAGGTTGGCGAGGGGCACGGGACCGGGGAAGAAGATCGACCCCTGGTGAGTTGCAGAGAGGAAGCCATTGCCGAAATTGTCGATACCACCCGGCGGGATGAGCCCGCTGTTGAGCACCACGAAGCTCGGCAGATTCTTGCTGAGGTTCCCCAGGCCATAGCTACACCAGGAGCCCACGCTTGGGCGGCCTTGCTGGCCATGCCCGGTATGGAAGAAGTAGTTGGCGTTGGTGTGTTCCGAGAAGTTCGATGTCATCGAACGGATGATACAGAGATCATCTACATGCTTCGCGACGTTCGGAAACAGATCCGAAACCGGGATGCCACTCTGGCCATACTGCTTGAACTTCCAGGGCGACTGGAGCACCTTGCCGACATCATTGAACTGCGTCGGGGCCACCTTGGTTTTGATCGGCTGCCCATGCTCTTTGGCTAAGCGTGGCTTGGGGTCAAAGGTATCGATCTGCGATGGGCCACCATCCATGTAGAGGAAGATGACATGGTCAGCCAGCGCAGGATGATGCTGCTCAGCAGAGGCTTGCTGGTGAAGCAAATCTGCAAGGGCCAGTGCACCGAAACCATTTGCCGTACGGAAGAGCCAATCGCGGCGGGAAAGTAGCATGACTACATCATAACGAAAGACGAGGCGAGATGTCGAGCAGGAAGTCGGCAGTATCAACGAAAGAAGGGGTCGTTAGACCCCTTCTTAGACGAGAAGCAGCAGAGCTTATCGGCAAACTTTCTGATGGGCTGCGTTCTGACGCAGTTTGCGCTGGCGGGCATACCAGCCACCTGCACCAGCAAGCACACAGCCCATCAGGGCATAGGTCGTGGGTTCGGGGACGGCAGAGATGAAACCGACGGAGAGGTCATCGAACAAAACGCCATCACTTCCATTGTTGACAGCAGCCACGATGGAAAAGCTATCAAATGCAGCTGTATCACGAATGCCAAAAAAGAAAGCATTGTTGTCTACACGATTGGGACCAAAAGGAAGCGGAGAACTTGATCCATCAGTGTTTGCATTAATTGGGTAGGTTCTCACAGGTCCCGCACCAAGCTGGAGTGACACTTGAAAGCTGTTCACGTTGGAGGAATCACCGGATTGGATCAAGAAGAAGCCAAACCCATTGATTGGCTGATTAAACGTGAACACGTTATTGGCAAACTGGTTTGCCACCAGGAACTGATTGCCACTCGTGGGATAAAACCCAAACGGATCATGGCCGACAAAGAAAGTATTCGTAGTTGCAGTGACGCCGTAGCCAAGATTGGTCAATACGGGAGGTGCAGGAAATGGATTAGGCAAAGCCTGATAGCCAAAGTAACTTTCGACGTTATCCGTACCAGAGGCCACGAAAGAATTCAGGAACTGGGTTCGAACGTTATTGGCTGATGTCAAATCGCGAGGCGAAGAATTGGCATCTCCAAAATAGGTGGTTACCTGGGCTTGCAGGCTGGCTGAAGATAATGCCAACACTAACAAGGTAGAAACGAATTTGCTATTCACTAGGTGCTCCTGAGGTGATGACGAAAAGCAGTCTACCCTATGTACAAGCGTTGTTCTAAGGCGTGTGACAGCGATACGTCAAGGTAGCGGTTAGTGGAATCCAACAAGATGAATATTTGCTGAACGGATTATCAAGAACCCGATGTCTGTTAGTTATGAAAATTAGGTTACAGCACGATACCTGCTTCCTCCAAGATTGTAGAATATGGTTCATTGTGCCTAGCTTGAGGCTTGGAGAGAATGCGATGAAACGGCGTGCAGGATTCACATTAATCGAACTCCTGGTGGTAATTGCCATCATCGCACTACTCATGGCCCTGCTATTGCCTGCTGTCCAAAAGGTGCGGGAAGCTGCCAACAAGATGCTCTGTGCCAGTAACCTGCGTCAACTCGCTATCGCTGCCCACAACTATCACAATGACTATCAAAAGCTGCCTCCCGGCATTCTGGGCCTGACGGTCGGTAATGTCATCCCTCCTGCACAAGTGCAATACGCCAGTAGCCTGGTGTTCCTGCTTCCCTATCTGGAACAGGATAACATCTACAAGATGTTCGCTGGAGTGGCTGGCAGTGGGTTGCAACTCGGACTGAACACTGGCGATGCCAACTGGTGGACTCGTTCAGCCTGCTATGCTGCCGCTCAGGCTCGCATTAAATTGTTCGAATGTCCTTCCGACACACTCTACGAAGCAAATTCGGGTGGCATCTGGCTGTCGCTGTTTGCCGATCAGGGCACATTTCCAGGCAACGTTCGAAGTGCTGCAGGTGATGAACAACTTGGTCGAACCAACTACCTGGGTGTAGCAGGCCTCGGCGGGCGATTTACCTTCACCGTGAATGCCCCCAACCCGCTTAACCTCACTCCTGTTCCAACTTACGGTGGTTACGAAGGCATTCTTACCAATCGGGGTAATGTGACACTCGGCCAGATTACCGTGCAGGATGGCACCAGTAATACGTTGCTCTATGGCGAAGGCCTGGGGGGCAAAGGCAATGGCACCCGCGATACCGTTTACTCTTGGTTTGGTGCTGGCTGCCTTGGTACGGGTCTGGGGCTCGGTAAAGGCAATGCTGACGCCATCTCGGCTGGTGGCGCCCAGTACTGGCGATTCTCCAGCCGACATGCTTCCGGTGTCCAATTCGCTTTCGCCGATGGTTCGTCTCGCACTGTGCGATTTGGCAGTACAGCCTGGCTCGGGTTCATCCCACCACCCACCACCGATTGGGCACTTCTGCAGCAACTCGCCGGCCGCCGTGATGGGTATAGCAACGATACTTCTTCTATCCTCGACTAACTGACCACCTCGAAACAACTGAGGAACGCCTTGCAATCGCTTGGCGTCCCTCTTCACATTTCGATTTGATCGTAATCTACTGTCCGCCCGCTTTCAGCACCCACTTCTCCACGCCATCGAAGACGTAGACCGGATGGAAGCGTTCATAGCGATCAAGACTACGATGCACTGCAACATGCTTATCCAACTGATACAGCGGCACGATCAACGCGTTATCCATCACGTGCTTATGCGTCGAGTACATCTGCCGACGGGCGTTTTCCAGTTCACGGTTATTGAGACCGTTGGCCAGGTACCGCATCAGTGTGGGATCCTGCTGCATCGGTGGCAGTTGATAACCGGAGAAGTTGGCTCCCTGACCGTTGTTCGCCACCACATCGAAAAGTGGTCGCAGATTCAGGTTTTCATTCTGGAAATCCCAGGTGGTGTACAGCAGATCGAACTCCGGAGCTGGTTTGTACATTTCCACAAAAAGTGAATTCGCGGGGGTCGGCACCACCGTTGAATTGATGTTAATCTTCTTCAGATCTGCCTGGATCAGCTTGCAAGCCTCAATGCCATGCACGTCTTCGGCCAGTACAGCTATCTTGAGTTCAGGCAGGGCGCCAGCGGTACGGAGCTTGGCAGATGCCTGGACCGAAGCATATGGAGACTGGCTGAAGCTGGCAGTATCGTAAGCCCAGCTCCCCAGCGGGTATGGCCCGTTCAGCACGGCATGGTTCGATTTTGCCTTGCCTCGGAAGATCGTGTCAATGATGTTATCGCGATTGATAGCCATCGAGACTGCTTCGCGAGCTTCCTTCTTCTGGAAGTAGGGCTTGCGATAGTTGAAGCCCAGGAAATACAAGCGGGGGTTCGTCAGGCGAGGCGTTGTCGATCCTTCACTTGGCTTGTTCTCCGTAGGGGTGAAGACAATGGCCTGTGGATTTCCGGTGATTTCGTCCATTTCTTTGGAAGTGGCGTCGAGCAGCATCTGCCAGCGGCCATCCAACAAGGCGCGCCGGGCTACCTGCCAATCGGAATAACGGATGAACCGTATCTCCTTGATAGCAGGCCCACCTGGCACATGGTTCCGTTTGTAGTGCGGGTTGACCTTGAAAACGACTTCATCCGACTCCAGACCTGCAAACATGTAAGGTCCGGTGCCCAGCGGGTTCTTGCCAAAGGCTGTCGCTGCAGCTGTGCTTGACTGATCGCGAGGTAATCGGGCTGCGGGAAGGATCGGGAAGTTCAACACTCCAAGTGGATCAATCGCAGGAACTTTGAAAGTCACAGTGAAACGTGTTTCATCAATCTGGTTGATGACGAACAGCCCATCGTTATCGATGCTGGGGTCGTAGCTGGGAGTGCCTGGTTTGCTGATGAACTCAAAACTCCGCTGAATATCATCTGACTTGACTGGCGTGCCATCCGACCATTTCAGCGTACTGGGGATGACGAATTCCAGGCCCCTGGGAATGCGGCGGGGCATTTCTGTGAAAACAGAGGTGTATCCATCGCTGGCCGATGGGGAAGAGCGAGGTTGAATCATCGGCTCGTACATTAATCGGCAAGCCATCTTGTCTGCATCAGTGATCGCTGTCAGTGGCGAGAACACTGCAGGCAGGTTGCGCACGCCAATTCGCAATACAGCGTATTCTCCCAGCAAACTGACGCGGAACTCCCGCAGGCCGGGTAGCGTTGGCCAGGCTTGCTCAGCGGCTTCGAGAGCTGAAAGAGCACCAGTGCGGTTCTTGTCCTCGTTGGCCTTGCGAGCTTCTTCGAATTTCTTGCGAGCTTGATCTTCCAGTCGTTCAACTACACGTTTGGTATTGGCTGACTGCAGTGGATTGCGATACTTATCGCGAAGTGATTCGATGAATAGACGAGCTTGAAGGTAATTGTTCTCCGCGAAACTTTCATCACAGAGCTTGATAAAGATCTGTTCGATGGCGTCGAGCAGTATGCGGTCGCCAGGTGTTGCCTTGAACATCTTCTGCCCGAGAGCGTCAGCAGTGGCGTAATCACGTTCCGCAACGAGAGCTCGTATTTCATCAATACGGATGGCAAAGAGACTTTTCTGCAGTTCCGCTTCCATCCCAGCCCACGACGTTTTATCCCGGCTGGCCTGCGAGAGCAGTGTCTGGTGGTAGCGCAATGCCTCGGTCAGCACCTTCTCCGCAGCACGCAACTGATGGAATCGGGAGAGAGGCGGCTTGGCTGTATCAAACCGGCGATCAAGGAAGAGTTGTGTCTTGTCCAGGACACGCTGCTCATAGTGCGTGACAGTCTTGATCTGCTCAGCCTGAAGCACCATGCGACCGCCTTCGAGGGTCACGAAATCGAGCGGCTTCCCATCCTTGGGATCGTACTTCTTCCGAAGTGGTGCAGTTCGATAGACTTTGCCAGCGTTCGTGGTTACTTCATCCGCGGTAAGCGTGAGGTCTTCCAGGTACTTCTTCACGTCGGGAAAGGTGGCAGCCTTGGCTTCGTCAGCCAGATTAAAAGGCCCCCACTCCAATGACTGCACCGGGGCAGCCTGCCTTGCTGGCTTGGCATCGCCTTCAGGTGGCTGGGCCACCAGGGCAGATGCCACGAGAAGTAACAACGTCATACTCAGGTAATTGACAAAGCGAGAGATCATGGTGCGGTTCTCATTCTCAAGCGTGTTCGGTGATGACCAGGCAATACCAACAACAAGGGTTACGGATTAGCAACAGTGGTAGCATCCGGCTTCACCAGAATGCGAACCGTTCCATCCGAAAGTGGTGCAAAGGCACGGTTCTTTCCCAGTGCTGATGCACCCGAGGATGGAGCCAGGCCTACAGGCAATCGCTCCGTATGAATCAGCTTGCCCGTGGCGATTTCGATCCAGAGGTAACTGGCCAGCATGCCCAGTCCTGCATCGCGCTTCAAAACAGCGATCAGGAAATCGTCTCCCATCTGGGTTGCTTCTCCGATGATGCTGGCAATATCAGCACTAGCATATACCTTTCCCTCTTCGTCATCCGGGCCGGTAATCCACCAGAGTTTCCTGTTATCCACGATGCAACCAACACCATCAGCACCTACGCGAAAGGGACCCTTGGTGATGCTTCCTTTCACGTTCCATTGCTTGGAAGTTCCCAGTGCAGCAAGAGCCAGTGCATGCAGATTGCCTGCATCATCACCGACAGCGACCCGATTCCCAGAAAGTGGAACCAGCGGGGTAACAATGCGATGGGTCAGTTCCAGATCGTTAGGTACCTTTTTCCAGATGCCTTGAGCGTTGCGATCCCAGCGAAGTACCTTGTTCAAGCCATTGCTGGCCAGCAATTGATTGGGGCCAGGCATGGACATGTGGCCAACAGCATTCGAAAACGCTGCGGGATCACGCCAGGAAAATACGGAACTGGAACTGCCAGTAACATAGTTGAACACATAAATGTTACCGTCCTTGCACGGCACCAGGGTGGTGCCATCGTCGATGGCCACCGGAGTTCCTGCGGGAGCACTCGTATGAGGAAATTCCCTTGTCACGCTGGTAGACATGCCCGATCCATCTATCCTGCGAATGATGATGCGAGCACGCACCGGATCGTAGGAAAGACTGATCAGCGTTTCACCATTAGGTGTTTTCAGCAGGCGATGCGATGCAGCCACTAAAGGCAACGCCGGCCATGTACCACAGACCTGCCAGCCTGCATTGGCACTCACATCGCTGGCTTTAACTGCAAAGATAGCGCCGCCACGGTCCAGCATGGCAACAGCATCCGCCATCGATACAGGATCTTGCGTCGCTTCAGTGCCGAGCTGGGTTTGCCAGACGATCTTGCCGGTAGTGCGATCGATGCCGCTGGCCAGCATTTGTGCCTGGCCTCGGGGCTGCGTAACGACGACTACCAACCGGGCATCCGGACTGACTTCCGCGCGATGCAGGGGACTACCCAAGGGCAACGAACCCACCGGCGATGGATTCATGATCCCGCGGAACGGATCGAAGACGTTTCGAACAAGATTATCGTGAGTGAAGACCCACCAATCCCGCAGAGCAACGTGGGCCACCTGCACCCGTGGGCGAGGTTGATCTTTCTTGAGTTCAGAGTTCGCCTTGATCTTGAGGGGCATCGGGGCACTGGTCAGTGGATAGAATGGAGTATTCCCCTTGGCTTGTGAAGTGCCCACCGCACTGGATTTGCCTACACCAAAGAGCCAAAGAAGCCCCTGATCCGAGACAATACCGAGCGTTTCACTGCCATCCAGATAGGGTGAAGTGGAAGCATGGCCAGGCATATCGTAGATGCCGATAGGTGGTTCAAAATTCGGGTTCGCTCCCTTGGCAGAGATGTCGTACGCGCGGATGCGGGTAGAGCCTGCACCGGAACCCGTGGCGATGCAAACGACGAGCAAGTCGTCAATGACCAGTGGTGCACCCTTAATCTGACCGGAGCCATGGTCGGTGTAGATGACGCCAACACATTTTCTTGAGGCGAGATCCAGCACGAAGATACGGCCACGATCCACAGGTACAAAGAGGCGATCGCGAACCTTGTCGTGCGCGGGTTGCGAACTGATTTCGTAACCGGCGATGGTGAAGAACCCGGTCATTTTGCCTGAACCAGCTTCGACAATCGCCACCGTTTCCTTCAGCGGCACCACTAGGCGATTATTGCTGATCAGCACGGCGCCTGCTGGACAGGGGCTTGCCAATCGTCGCGTCCAAGTCCGTTCGCCACTGACTAGATTCATCTGACTGAGATACGTCTGACCTGCATCTTCAGTAGTAACTACGAAAGCAACATCAGGAACTTCTCCTCCCAAGGTAATGCGGGGAGGCAGTTCCCGCACATCCTGCCCAACTCGCAGTGCCCAGCGATCTTTACCCGTCTTGGCGGAAAGGCCATACAACGTGCCTCGAGCCATCGCCAGCACGATGCCTGAATCATCCTGGGCGCCATCGGCACTCTTGACCGGTGGACAGATTCGAATGCTAGGACCGAAACTCGGTTTATTCGTTGTTGAAGCAGAATTGCTGACACTGTACTTGACCCATACCGGCTCCACCTGTTTCAAGTTATTGAGCTTTGTGTTCAGGTCGTTGTCGTTGAGAAGCGAAGGATGCTTTTTCACCAGATCCTGGAATTCCGTTTGAACTGCATCAATCTGTCCCAAATTCTCCTTAGCGAGCACGTCATCCAACCGAACTATCCAGTTCTTCTTGGCAAGATTGGCGCTGATCGTCGTCATCGAAGCATCAAGCTTCTTCTGGGCTTCTGAGGCCCATACTTTGACTTGATCCTGATCACCCACCCCTTTACCAATCTCATTGGCAGTGTCTAACAACGGCTTCAAATCAGCATGCACTGCAGGATCGGGGTTTTTCTCGATGAATTCTGCCCCTCGCTTCACCAGCTGAAAAGCAGATTCCGCGAAATCCTTGCGATACTTGGGGTAGTTATTGTCGCTGCGACGGTTGCGATAGAATTGCTGCACTGCATCGATGCCACGTCGCAAGTCTTCCTTGGTGGATGTCTGGGCAGGCAACAGCTTCTGTTGCAGATCCGACCAGTCAAGCGCAAACTCAATCTCTTTGTCGCCAGCATCCTTGATCTTCTCGCGATACTTGGAGCCTGCGGAGATAGCCTCGTCCCACCGCTTCTTATCAACACTTTCGAGGATGTTTTTCTTGAGTGCAAGAATTGCCTGGTTGGCATTCTGCTGGATCAGCCAGTAACCAAACGCCCCTGAGGCCAGCAGAAGAATGACCAGACCGATGAGAATGATCAGGAATTTGTTCTTCTTCTTGCCGTAGCCGTAGTCGCCCGGGGTATAACTGCTGTCATCATTGTCGCTTCCGGTAGAAACGACACTGGCCATAGGTGTGCCCGCCTGGCCGTAAGGCATCACCGATGCCATCGGCGGCTGGACAACACTGGCCATGGGCATCTGCCCGGGAGCAGGAGGCGGCGCCGAGAGCCAATCTCCCTCTTGTGCTTCCTGCGAAGGCGGGGGATTCTGCCAATCGTAAGTACGTGGGGCAGCATCGGGTCGCCCCATATCCATCTGGACACTGCCGTCCGATTGCACACGGAAGGTCTGTCGGCAGCTTTGGTTGGCGCAGCGAAGTTTCTTGCCGTAGAAATTCGCATCGATGCTGGCGGGCGTCCCACAGGCTGGGCAGTTAACGATCATAGCCACAGGCAACCCCAGAATAAGAGGCTTTGCAGAAGATTGCTTCGTGAACACAGTCTAGTAAACGCTCTTCACTCGCTCAATATGCTGCAAGGGCAAATAGCGCAGAGAGTTTACTCCCAACATCATTATAGGTTCAGATTAGAGGGATTGGGCAGGCTCTTCATTTCTGAATGCCCGGTGGGATCTGGCCGGCTGGTCGCACACCATGACCTTCACGTTTGCTTAAGGTGTCTCCCAGCTCTGTTCGAGCCGTCTCAACATGCTTCATCAGCAGGGCTAACTGTTCGGGTTCTTTCTCCACTAGATTCTGTGTTTCTGCTGGATCGTTCCCTAGATGAAATAGTGATAACTCCAGTTTCCTGGTTACATAAGGTGCAGGTTTCCCGTCCTTGCCACCCTCAGCTTTGAGAGACTGATAGTTATGAGGCAAATGCAGCTTCCATGGGCCTGAACGCACTGCCTGCAATTCCTTGTTCCAGTAGAAATAGAGGGCATCGTGGGGGGAAGTTGCCCCGGATTCGGTAAGAAGTTTCCACGCATTCTTGCCGTCAATGGGTAATTCCGGAAGCAAAGCCTTTGCCAGATGGGCCAGTGTCGGCAAGACATCGATGGTCATGACCGGTTGACTGGACTGCAGCCCTGCGGGTATAACCCCGGGTAATCGTGCTACGAAGGGAACACGTACCCCACCTTCAAAACTGGTGCCCTTCCCTTCACGGAAACCAGCCGTGGTGCCAGCGTGATTGCCATACGACAGCCAGGGACCATTGTCTGATGTGAAGATAATCAACGTTTTTTGATCGAGGCCCAGGTCTTTTACTGTGGACAACAACTGCCCCACCGACCAATCGATCTCTTCTATCACATCGCCATACAGGCCACCTTTCGATTGCCGTGGATTGTCCTTCGAGACGTGCAACGGTACATGAGGCATCGGATGAGGGAGGTAGACAAAGAATGGTTTCGATGCATTCTTCTTGATGAAATTGACCGCTCGGTTCGTGAGTTCCCTGGTAAAGCGGGTCTGATCGGGATTGAACTCGACAGACTTCGTCATCTCGATCCAGGGCAGATCAGGATAGTTAGCTTTCTTATTGGGATGGCTGGGCCACATGTCGTTGGAATAAGGGATGCCTGCATATTCATGAAAGCCATGTCGCGTGGGAAGAAACTGCTCATGATGGCCCAGATGCCATTTGCCGAAACAGGCTGTCTGGTAGCCTTGCTTTCCTAGCATTTCAGCGATGGTCGTCTCTTTATCGCTGATGCCATTTCTGCTGTTGGGTCCCAGCGCGCCGAGGATGCCGATACGATTGGGATAACAGCCTGTCAGCAGTGCCGCCCGTGATGCGGAACAGACCGCCTGGGCAACATAGAAACTGGTGAGCTTGACGCCTTCACTGGCTAATCGATCAATATTGGGGGTACGGTGCAAGGTGTTGCCATAGCATCCCAGGTCGCCATACCCCAAATCATCTGCATAGACGAGGATAACATTGTACTTGTCTTCTGCCTTCATAGGGCCATTAAGCAAGCACGCACAGAGCAAGGCAACGAGCAATCGCATCGGTAGCATTCCCATCGATATCGTGAACCACTACTGTAGCATGCATGAACCTCACTACCAGCAAGAACTTGGTTTCTTGAGACTCCCTGCTGCTCAAGCGGTCACTATTTCATGACGACACCTCTCGATCTCACCCAGATACGTTCGCAATATCCAGGCTTGTCACGACAAGTCAATGGCCAAGCTGCCATCTTTACCGATGGTCCGGCAGGCAGCCAGGTGCCTCGAATGGTGACTGACGCCATCACACGTTACCTGCTGCACCAGAACGCCAATCATGGCGGCGTCTTCGCTACCAGCATCGAAAGCGATGCCCTGCTCCACCATGTTCACCAGCAAGCAGCTGCTTTCTTCGGCGTCAGTGATCCTGACACAATCATCTTCGGCAACAACATGACGAGCCTGACGTTCGCCGTCAGCCGAGCCATTGCTCGAACCTGGAAAGCAGGTGATGAGATCATCCTCAGCCGGTGTGATCACGATGCCAACGTGACGCCGTGGGTTCTCGCAGCACAAGACCACAACGTAACAGTGCGTTGGATCGAAGTGAATAGCCCAGACTGTACGCTGAAGCTGGAGACATTAGATAAACAATTATCTCCCCGCACCAGGCTGGTCGCTGTCGGAATGGCTTCCAATGCTGTTGGCACGGTGCATCTAGTGCGCGAGATTGCTGACAAGGCCCATCGCGTCGGGGCGATGGTGTTCCTTGATGCAGTTCACTATGCTCCACATCAACTGATTGATGCACCTGCTACCGGGGCGGATTTCATTGCCTGTTCTGCCTACAAGTTCTTTGGCCCGCATGTCGGATTACTCTGGGGCAAACGTGAACACTGGGAATCGCTCACGCCGTACAAGGTACGCCCTGCCACCGAAACGCTTCCTGGCCGATGGATGACTGGCACGCAAAACCACGAGGGAATCGCTGGAGTGGGGGCTGCTATCGACTACCTCGCGTCCCTGGCTGCTTCGGGTAACACACGCCGAGAACGCCTGCACAATGCTTACGCTCGAATCACGGCTCACGAAACTGCACTGGGCAACGCTTTCCTGCAGGGCCTGGCCAAACTTGATAAGTATCAACTCTTCGGCCAACCCACCATGCAAGGTCGCGTCAGCACCTTTGGCATCAAGCACCGCCACCTTACTGCCGAACAACTCAGCCTGCAACTCGCCCAGCAAGGCATCTTCACCTGGTCAGGCAACTTCTATGCACTTCCTCTTACCGATACCCTCGGCCTCGAACCCGCCGGCATCCTCCGCATCGGCTTCCTGCATTACAACACGATGGATGAAGTGGAACGGGTTCTCAACGCTTTACAATGCGTGAAATGAGCGATGGTTCCAAACCTGTGCAACACTTCGACGTATACTCACGTCAAAGTGTGGTCTTGAGGCAGTTGATGTTACAACAGGCAACCCTCAGTTCATCGATTCAGTACGCTCACCCTGGAACTCTCAAAACAGTGGAGGCTCTGGTTTCGTCATGGTGAAGAGATCCCTTTTTCCTTTGATGAAGGTACGAAGAAGCATGCACATACAAAAGTAGGCATAGCTATCAGCATTGATTACTTTTTGGTGCCAGCCCAATTCTTCATATCTGTAATCGCCTACCAATCCTTCTGCATAGGCAGCATCAAGTGTCCCGACAAACTTGTGGCTCGCTTCGTGAATAATCAGGTAGGTAATGGCATAGGTCGACATGGATTCACAGATGGCAAAATGCAAATGGATACTTCCCTGATTCGTTTCGTCATACGATTTGCCTGGTTCGTAGCCCTTCTCTTCCTTCTTTAACGTAGCGATATTCCATTGCTTCCGTGGTTTGACAAAACCCATCACTTTTTGCATTGTTGCTGGCATGGCACGGTGTATTCCAGCCATATCTTTCTCCACTTCAGAATCTTTTGCAAAGATTTCTTGCACACCACTACGTGTATTCTTGCTTGTCACAACGAGTTGATGAGGATCCCATGATGTCTTGCCGAGCACATCTGCGAATTTGACAGGCCGTGTCAGTCCATCTTTGATCAAACGAAGACGTGTAATGACACGATCATGCTTGTTATCTTTGATTTTCAGTGCAAAGTGCCATTCCAGGCTTTTCAGAACCAGTGCCCTGCCAAAGTCCATTGGATCCTCACAGCTAATCAAGCATTCGATTGCATCGGACAATGCGACGATTGCTGTTTTCCTCGCTTCTTGAATCTTTCGTATCGTATGCTGGCTGGGAATTCTGGTGCTGTGATACTTGAGTGTGAGTGTCGCATCAATTACTTGTGTCGTATCGAGCATGGATCACCAGGAAGCATGTTGATGATGTGAAGCAATTTGTACTGATCATGCCTGCACAGATACGTGAGTGTAATTGTTGCTGAAGAGGCCAACAAGCGAAAACAATTTGTCGTATCACACGCATTGCAATGAAATGGTATCACTTATTTCCTGAGTACCGCAACTTTCTTCTCCACCTGCTGTGCTGTCTGCCTGACGGCATCCACATCAGCCGAAGATGTCAGAGATTGCAACCGTTCCCACGATGCGGGTTCCTTTGCTCCCGTCGGCCATACTGTCTCCAGGGTAATGAGCGCCGCCTGCCGCAGAGGTGGTTCTGCCAGTTTCGATTCGGCAAGGGTGAGCAACGGGGCAATACTGGCACTCGCCAATGGTCCTAACTTGCGCAGTGCCAGCACGCCTTGTTCCTGAACGCTGGCATCACGGTCGCTGAGTGTTTTGATCATCGGTACCAACACTTCCTGCGACTGTGCCCCGAGATTGCCCAAGGCCGACACTGCTTCCCGTCGCAACCTGGCATCAGGTTCGGTGAGGAACTGACTGATCTTAAAAACCGTGGCTTCCTGTACCTTGCCCAACTGCCCCAGCGCCCAGAGTGCCTGCTGTTGCAACGGCACATCTTTCTCTTCCAATGCCATCACCAATTGCGGTTCTGCACGCATGGATCGTTCGCCCAGTTTTCCCAGGGCTTGTAGCAGTTGTCTGCGAATCGCCAGTTCTTTCTCCTGCTTCCAGGCTTGTAGATAGCAACCAACAGCTTCGTCAGGTGATAGAGGACCTAATTCGGTCAAGGAGGTTGCAATGATCAATCGCACGGCTGTAGTCTTTTCTTCCAGCAGCAATCGATAAAGAACTGGCAGGTGCGGCAGCGAGTGCTTGCCGAGCTTACCCAGTGCGAACGCTGCTGCACGGCGAACCTGGGGATCCGAATGGTGGAGATCCTGCGCCCACGAGGCAGCCGTACGTGAAAGATAGGTGTCATCCTGCATGGGCAGCAGGAGCACAGGCAAGCAACTATGCAGAATGATGAAAAGCCCGTAAATCATGACTTCCAATGCTCTCGAATACTGTTAGATTACCAGAAGTGGCATTTGAACGATCAAGAAATGATGACGTTCATCAGAATAGGCTTCTCTCCCCGGACGGCCAAGCATGAATGCAGCAAGCACTCAACGAGGCAGAGTACTGCTTTATGTTGCTGTCATCCTGCTGATCCTCGAACGGCTCATCATCGCTGGGTATGCACTGGCTGCGTACAACAGGTCCGAAATCAATTGGACCTCGGTACTTCTTCCACTTACTCATATTGCTGTCGTTGTCTTCCTGCTCGTCACCTACGATATGCTGATCTACTGGCTGGTTGTCATGTGGAGTTGCATCACGACCGGCATCTATGTCTACAAATTCAATCTGATGTTTAGCCAACTTCCGTCAGAAGAAAGGGCCAACTTTTTCACTCGATGGATGCCCAGTTGGTGGATAGTCGAATCATTGATGGTATTCCACTTGATCATTGCAATCATGCTGGTACTTCCTTCCGTACGAGCCTACCTGGCCCAACAGCGTAGCAAGCTGGATTTTGTCGATATCCCGGAAGACAAGCAGTAGCAGCGAGTAATGAATAGCAAAATGGGATTCCACACCATGCTCCCTTTCCCACCTGGAGAGAGGGTGCAATCTCGTATTCAACCAAATTAATATCATAGCCAGATGCAATACGATCCGACGAATCCGCTTATCATCCAGGGTGATCGCTCCATCCTGGTCGAAGTGAATAACCCGAAGTACGCTGCTGCCCGCGATGCGCTCGCTCCCTTTGCGGAACTGGAGAAAAGCCCGGAGCACATTCATACCTACCGGCTGACTAACCTCTCGCTCTGGAATGCAGCAGCAGCTGGCATGACCGCCAAGCAGATGGTGACGGTCCTGCAAACCTACACCAAGTTTCCCATCCCAGGCAACGTCGCCCCGGATATTGAGGAAGTCGTCAATCGCTATGGACGCATTCGGCTCGAAAAATACGGCGAACAACTCAAACTCGTCTGCCCCGACAAACCCCTGCTCGCCGAACTGCTTCGCCAGAAGAAGGTAGCCCTTTACCTGGGCGACCGACTCAGCCCTGATTCCTTCTCCGTCGATACTGCCTTCCGAGGCGTCCTCAAGCAAGCCCTCGTTGGCGTAGGCTATCCAGCGGAAGACCTGGCAGGCTACACCGCTGGTGCTGATCTTCCGATAGCCCTGCGAGAAACCACCCGGGCCGGGCTGGCTTTCAACATCCGCGACTACCAGCGTGATGCAGCCGATGTCTTCTTCGCCGGTGGCGACGTTCGTGGTGGGTCAGGTGTTATCGTGCTGCCTTGCGGTGCAGGGAAGACCATCGTTGGCATCACCACCATGGCTATGATGCAGAAATCGACCCTCATCCTCACCACCGGTACCACCGCTGTCAAACAATGGCATCGCGAGATTCTCGATAAGACTGCTCTCATCGAATCCGACATCGGCGAGTACACCGGTGAAACCAAGACCATTGCCCCGGTCACGATCGCCACCTACCAGATCCTGACTTACCGCGACAGCAAGACCGATGAGTTTCCCCACTTCAAGATCTTCGATCAACGCGACTGGGGCCTGATCATCTATGACGAAGTGCATCTGCTGCCTGCACCAGTGTTCCGTATCACCGCACAGATTCAAGCCCGTCGTCGTCTCGGTCTGACTGCTACGCTGATACGTGAAGATGGTCGCGAAGCCGACGTCTTCAGCCTGATTGGTCCCAAGAAGTACGATGTACCCTGGCGAGAGCTCGAAGGTCGAGGCTGGATCGCCGAAGCTCAATGTACCGAGATTCGGATGGGCTTACCCCAGGAACTGCGAATGGAGTATGCCGTCGCTGAGCTACGCAACAAGTTCCGGGTCGCGAGTGAGAACCCCGCCAAGCTCGATGTGGTAGCGGCGATCCTGGCACGTTACCCCGATGCCAAGGTGCTGATCATCGGTCAGTACCTTAAACAACTGCGTGATCTCAAAGACCGCTTCAACATGCCGATGATCACCGGTGCCACGCCTCAGGATGAGCGGGAGCAACTCTATCAGAAGTTCCGCACTGGCGAGGTCAAGCAACTCATCCTCTCGAAGGTAGGCAACTTCGCCATTGACTTGCCCGATGCGAATGTACTGATCCAGATTAGCGGAGCTTTCGGTTCGAGGCAGGAAGAAGCCCAGCGACTAGGCCGCATCCTCCGCCCCAAGACCGACGGCGAATCCGCCCACTTCTACACCCTCGTCACCCGCGACACCCGAGAAATCGACTTCGCCCATCACCGCCAACTCTTCCTCACCGAACAAGGGTACAGCTACAACATCGTCGATGCCTCGGAGATGGAAGCAGGCTTAGCGAGCGAAGTAGCCCCCGGTCAATGACCGGGGGAGCCTCACGCGAATGATAAGTACCCATCACATTCGGGTAGTTATGCTGTCCTGTGAGAGGATGTAACTGCATCGAAAGAACCACTCCCGGCGACTCGCCGGGGGCTAACCCACGAATCAACAGAAATGCATGCAATCGCCGTGGCAGGGGTACGCGACCGCATGGGTATGGTGATACACTTCAAGTGAGAGAAGCTTATCCCTGTTTCCATGCGGGGAGTTGGGTTAGCATCACTCCGTGAAGTGAGTGATGGGGTTATGTATTGCAAGGTGGTACACGGGCGTTTAACCTAGAGCAACGTTGCGAGGCAATCCTTACCCATTTCACGACTATTGGCAGCACCCCGCTGTCTAACTCTGGAGATTTGGCCCTGATTACTTCGTCCGATAAAGAGTACAAGTCAACGAAGCGGATCAAGCAAGGCAAAGCGCAACTGGCTAACCCTTTTGCCGAGATTGCGGCATGGATCAGCAACCGGTGGCGTGTAA
>CAYPJB010000035.1:0-8836 GCA_964410845.1 uncultured Bacteroidales bacterium
CGTTGAAGAGCAGATAGAGGATGGTCTGCACGGCAGACAGCCTCTCCAGTGTCTGGGCTGCATCAAACTCATCCGGGTTCAAGGCAGCTTCCCGCAAAGCCTCTTTGGCTCTGGTCAATCGTTTGTTGATGCTGGCTTCGCTGCTGAGTAGCGCATGGGCGATCTCCGGAACGCTGAATCCGCACAAGGTTTTCAGGGCGAAGGTGATCTGGGCTTCAACGGAGAGGGCAGGATCGCACGCTACGAAGAGCATACGCAGCTGGGCATCGTCGAGCGGATCGAGACTGGTATCTTCCACCGTGTTCATGTCGCTGTTGTGATGCTGCAGTTCTTGAGCAATCTTTGTCCAGCGATGCTGACGCCGTAATCGATCGAGTAACTCATGCCGGGCAGCTTGATACAGCCAGGCGGAGGCATTCTCCGGCACCCCCTGCCTGGCCCAGGTATGCATGGCTTTCAGCAGCGACGACTGCACTACATCTTCGATGTCATCGAGATGCTGCATGCCAAACCGTTTCGATAAGACCGCGACCAGTCGCCCATATTCATGGCGGAAGGTATGCTCAGCAAGTTGGGCTGCACTGGTCATGGCACGATACACTCTACCCTGCCAAACCTGCCATCTCACGAATCTCGATGGAGCTGCCATCGGCATGGGCCGGGCATTCCCGGGCAATGGCCAATGCTTCTTCATACGTATCAGCTTTGACGACCGAGTAGCCTCCCAGCAGTTCCTTGGCTTCCATGAACGGCCCATCGGTGACAACACCCTTGGGCTTCAGCACCTTGCCCGTAGGCTGGAGAGCATCGCCAGGGTCCACCATCTGCCCGGTCTTCATGAACTTCTCGATCCAGACACCCCAGCGAGCCAGCAGTTCCTGCATCTGCTCCGGAGAAGGCATCTCCGCTGAGGCAGAACCAGCAGTGTCACGGTAGATGAGGAGAAACTTCTTGGACATATTTCAGACCTTTCATCGAGGAGGAAGTGAACAGCTCCCAGGTGAGCTTCACCACGATGACGAACCAGAGACACCGTATTGGACAAGTTGCACAGAAAAATGCAAGGAATAAAGTACCCATCCCCAGTAGGTGGAAGACTGAGGCTACGAAGAAACAAAAAGCCGCCAGCATCTCGCTGGCGGCTTCATGTCATTCACTAAGTCAGCCACTACGACAGTTCGCCCACCTTGTACCGCTTGAAGCCTACGACATTCAGCTTCATCGGGGCGAGCACGTCGGCGATGGTCTTGCTCTCGTCCTTGACGAACTTCTGTTCGAGGAGAACGTTTTCGCTTGTCCAGGTCTTGAGCTTGCTCTCGACGATCATCTGGACAACCTTCTCAGGCTTGCCGGTGGCCTTGGCCTGTGCTTCACCGATCTCCCGTTCCTTGGCAAGCACCTCGGCAGGGATATCGCTCCGCAGGGCGTACTTGGTCTGGCATGCGGTGATGTGCATGCTCACTTCCTTGAGCAGGTCTTCGTTGACGTTGGCCTTGTCGCCCTGCAGTTGGAGGAGCACGCCGACCGTGCCATCATGATGAATGTAGCTGCCGAACGGGCCACCAGTGAGCACCGCGAAGCGAGCGACCTTCATGTTCTCACGAATGAGACCGATCAGTTCTTCGATGCGATCCTTGATGGTCAGCTTGCCATCGAAGCTGGAAGCGTTCAGTTCATCCACCGATGCGGGAACCTTGCTGGCCTTCAGCAGGAACTCAGCAATGTCGTTGCCGAGCTTGAGGAAGCCATCAGCCTTGGCCACAGGAGCGCTTTCGCAGCGGAGCTCGACGATGGCAGCCTTGCTGTGATCAGGAGTGATCACCACGAAGATGCGGCCTTCAGCGGCTTCGCGATCAGCCTTGCCGGCTGCGATGTTGCTGTTGCGCTTGCGGAGTTCATCCATGGCCTTCTGGAAGTCGCCACCAGCCTCGGTGAGGACCTTCTTACATTCCATCATCGGGCGGTCGGTCATATTGCGCAGCTTCATGACATCAGCGGCGTTAATTGTGCTCATGAATCAGTCCTTATCAGTTTCGTGAAGAGTGCGATGAACTTCATGGTCTACTGGCTAGTAGCTGAACTTGGCAGCTCATAGCAGACATTCTGATGTTCATCATTCTATGGTTCGTTCATTCAGCAGCATAGAACGCGTTACCATGCTGCTAATTAAGACAAAGGAACGAGCCAAGCGTTCGCTTGGCATCGTCTTGTAGCTACGGGTGCGTAGCTCCCTGCAATTACTCAGCAGCGGCAACTGGCTCTGCTGCTGGTGCTGAGGGCACTTCGGGCTTCTCGCTGCCGGCGTCTTCGCGTGGTTGATTGCGATCACCACCGCGACCACGGTCGCCGCCACGGCCACGATCACCACCGCGTCCGCCGCCACCACCGCCACGATTATCGCCACGGCCACCGCCACGACGGTCACCCTTGCCACGGCCACGTTCGGCACGTTCAGGACGGTCGCCCTTGTTCTCATCAAGCATCTTCTGCAGTTCTGGTGGAATGGCAGCCTTGCCTTCGATGACGGCCTGAGCCAGTTTCGACAGGATCAGTTCAATCGAACGGATGCTATCGTCGTTGCCGGGAATGGGCAGATCGACCGTATCAGGATCGCTATCGGTATCGATGAGTGCCACCACGGTGACACCCATCTTGCGGGCTTCCTTCACCGCAATGTGTTCCTTGTGCGGATCAATGACGATGAGGGCTTCCGGAATGCGGTTCATGTCGCGGATGCCGGAGAGATTGCGGTCGATCTTCTTCCGTTCGCGGGTGATCGCCGAGATCATCTTCTTGGAATAGGTGTGGATCTGGCCGGTCGTCTCGAGCGATTCGAGGTGGGCCAGTCGCTGCAGTCGGCTGCGAATGGTGCGGAAGTTGGTGAGAGTACCACCCAGCCAGCGTTCATTGACGCAAGGCATGCCGCAGCGCTTGGCTTCGCGTTCGACGATTTCCTTGGCTTGACGTTTGGTGCCAACGAACATCACCAGTTTGCCCTGGCTGACGATCTTGGTCACATACTTGTAAGCGCGAAGCAGGCCACGCAGGGTTTCACGCAAGTCGATGATGTGAATGAGGTTGCGCTTACCATAGATGTAAGGACGCATCTTGGGGTTCCAGCGGCTGGAACGGTGTCCGTAGTGTACACCAGCATCGACGAGTTCTTTCACTTCAATCAGAGCCACAAAGTCCTCCAGGCCCTAGTAAGGGCAGGTAATTACCGCTAGCCACGGTGACCTGAACAAGGCCGAAACCGTTACGCAAGATGCACAGCCAGACGGGCCAGATATCTTAGGGAAAAACCGGGGAGTGGACAGTTGAACGAGAGACGATAGTGGTAAGGCATACGCCTGCTGAGAGACTTCCATGAGTTTTCGCACATTTCTTGTTTGCTACTGGGTTTTGGGCTTGCTGCCGGTTGCTGCCTGGTGCCAATACCCAGCACCTACTCACAAGGAAGTCACCAGCCCTTACCCCGGCGTGGATATCACCAGCTACCACTTCAAGGAACCTCGTCCGCTCCGGGCCTGGGCAATGCGAGTCGATACCAAGCAGGCCGATATGGAATGGGTCGTCACCCCCTTCGAGAAAGTGGACACAGGCTGGGCGACGCGAGCCACCACCACACTCGACTTCGCGAAGAGGGAGGGAGTCCAACTCGCCTTCAACGCCAGCCCTTTCATGCCACTTCGCAAGCAGCCCGGCGAGTTGATGCGGATTGATGGTCTGCACCTCACCCGGGGGAAACAAGTATCTCCACCCAAGAAGAATGCCAGCCAGGGGGCGCTGCTGTTCATGGGGGACAATTCCGCCAGGCTCAGCCGCTATCCGCTGGATGAAGCGATGCTCCAGCAAGCCCGGCATGGCGTAGGCGGCTTTGCCATGGTGCTCGAAGCGGGCAAGCGTGTGACTGCACCGGAAAAAGAGAAGCCTGTCATTCATCCCCGTACTGCCGCAGGGCTTTCCGGGCAAGGCAAATATCTCTGGGTGCTCATCGTGGATGGCAGGCAACCCGGTATCAGTGAAGGCATGAGCCTGACGGAACTGGGCGACTGGGCCCTTTCACTCGGCATCAGCGATCTTCTCAATCTCGATGGCGGCGGATCAACCACCCTGGTACTGCAGAACCCCGCTAACCGTGAATACCAGGTGATCAACACCCCCGTTGGTACCGGTCCTCCCGGTTCCCTGCGACAGAATGGCAACAGCGTCGGCTTGCGGTTCTATCGTGCCCCTACCGACCTGACACTATCGCAACTGCAAGCCATCATGCCGAAGTTGAGCGAAGCGAAAGCCAGGTTGTTTCTCGGGCCATTGAACCGGGCCATGCAGTTTGCCGAGATCAACACCCCTATTCGCCGGGCGTCGTTCCTGGCTCAGTTGGCCCATGAAAGCGGGGAACTCCGCTATATGGAAGAGATCGCCAGCGGCGAAGCCTACGAAGGTCGCAAGAACCTGGGCAACACCGAGCCGGGCGATGGCAAAAGGTACAAAGGACGTGGCCCGATTCAGCTCACTGGTCGTTCCAACTATCGTAAAGCTGGTGAAGCCCTGGGCCTCGATCTGGAAGCACATCCCGAACAGGCCACCGACCCGGAAGTAGGTTGCCAGATTGCAGCATGGTACTGGAAGACACGCGACCTCAACAAACTGGCCGATGCTGGTGACTTCAGCGCAGTCACCAAAAAGATCAATGGTGGCTACAACGGGCTGGCTCAGCGCGAGAAGTACTACGCCACAGCAAAGACCGTGCTAGGTGTGAAGTAGCGGAACATCCCTGAACGATCATTTGTTTACAGCCACCAGGAACCCCGGCCCGTTCACAAAGTGTGGGTCATCCTGCAGCACCTTCACCTGGCTGAAGCCGACGTGCTTCAGTGCATCCAGCAGAGGTTGCCGTTCCATCCAATGACTATACTCGGCACCGGCTCCACAGAAGCGGGCATTGGTCAAGGCTGCCTGGTACTCCTGCCGATGCAATCGATGCTCAAACCCGGCGAAGTTGCTGAGCTGCGAACTGGGAAACTTCGGAGACAGCAGCGACGACGCGCGGATGATGGATTCATCGTAGTAGTGCGTCCATAACAATACCCGATCGGTGACGCCAGCCAGCAGTTGCAACAACTCCATCGGCTCCTTCTGGTGATAGAGCACGCCGGAGCAGAGTACGAAATCGAACCGGGGTGGCGATTGCCTGAGGTACGTCATGAAGTCGCCATAGAGAAAACGCACCCGCTGCATACCCATGATTTCCTTGGCGATCAGGCATTTGAGGAATGCCCTGCTGTTGGCTTCGATTGCCAGCACCGAACGGGCACCAGCCTTCTCCAGTTGGTAGCTATGACCACCTTCGAGCGGACCGAGTTCCAGTACGGTCTGATCCTGCACTCCTCCGAGTGCTGTCAGCCCTGCTTCGATACGCTGATCATCAAACAGAGCGACTGGGCCAGCTTGCAGATGCATCTCCTGAGGAAAGGCTGACGACCACTCTCCTGCAAAAAGGTTGATGGCCTGCTGCGGCGACGGATATTCACTGGAGTAACAATCCAGCACATTTGCTTGCTGAGATTTTGAAGTGGTGCCGAACAGTTGGCGCTGAAGATACCGCAACGGTTTCTTGAGTTGATTGATCATCTGCTTCAATCCATGAATGCCGAAACTCTACACACTGATGTATGCCTGTATAACCTGTTTTGCTTCATCAGTGCTGAAGAAGTTGTTGGTTTTCTTCAACGAAAAAACCCCACATCAACTGTTATCGATGTGGGGCTGCTATTACTCAGTGTCAGTGATTAGGAACCACTGCCAGGGATGATGGGGAGCTTGTTCGTCGTCACGTTCTGCTTGACGAAGATCGGCTCAACCTTGATGCTGGTGCTCTTGCCATCAGCGGAGGAGCGGATGCTGGTGGCCATGCCGACGCTGCCTTGTGCAGGCAGTTCGACGCTGGTTTCACCAAGCAGGGCCAGCTTCTCCATTTCGCTCGCCTTGGCGGTGACAGCCTTCACACCCTGGATCGCCTGCATCTTGCCTTCGCCACCGATGACCACGGGAGTGGCCAGGGTGTCGAGCTGATTGCTGGCCATCTGGCTGAGACGGCGTTCGTTCACCAGTTGACGGAAGACGCCGGGAGCAGCGAGCGTGGCAGGTGTCTGGCGACGGCCTTCCTTGAGGTCGAGCGTGACGACAGCTTCATCGTCGAGGTTCACCGTGGAACGTTCGATGCGTTCTTCAGGTGTTCCCTGGTTCTTGATGATTTCGAGAGTTGCCTTGCCACCCACAGGACGACCCCAGACGCGGCGAACCGTGAAGGTGTACTGGCCGGGGAAGGCTTCAGCAACGCTGTACTTCTTGGCCCGACCGTTCTCGTTCACCAGCGAGCCACCACCGACTGACTGCCTGGTCAGCGTGGAGCAGGTGGAACCGGTGGGGTCAGTTGCTTCCAGGTCGAGTTCAGCTTCACCCTGGTAGGTGAGCTTCACGACGAGGTCGCGACGTGCACTGGTTTCAAAGCCCTGGAGGAGCTTGGCAGCTTCAGCACCGCGGCCATCCTGCGAGAGGGTGGTAGCGAGCTTTTCAGCAGCCTGGCGTGCCTTGCCGTGCAGATCGACTTCAGTGATCGGCCAATCGTGCGAGAGGAGTTGGCCAGCAGCCCATGCCATGGCAGCGGTATCCTTGGCGGATTGAGCGTAGCTCAAGGCGTCGAGGTAGGCTTCAGGGCTTTGTGGGTTGAGGTCAGCACTCTTCTTGCAGAACTCAATAGCCTTCTGCACTTTATTGTGCTTGGCCATGGCCCGTGCAGCGGTCAGAAGGCCGTCAGCCTTGCCTGGCTTGAGGTCTGCCCCGGAGAGCAGAGCCTGTTCGATTTCGTCAGGGTTGCCATTCGACATCTCGAGAGCGAGAGCGAGGGCATCGTACATCCAGGGGCGAGGTGCCGCTGAATGTCGCAGAGCTGCCTTGAGCACGCCGACAGCATGATCAGCCTTGCCGTTCTGGACGAGGAAGTCCACGCCGGCGATGGTCAGTGCATTGTCGGGAACGCCCTTCTGGAAGGATTCGTTCCAGAAGTTGACAGGGTCAGCCTGGGCTGGATTCTTGGCAGAAGCCAGTAACGGTTCGTTATTCTTCTTGCCAGCGTCGCCAGGTTTGACATTGTCATTCTTGGCATTCAGTGGAGGATTGTTGTTGTTGGGTTGGTTCATACCCAGTGCGCCACCGCCACCACCTGGAGGAGGTGCAGCACCACCTTCGTTGGCTGCGTTGTCACGACGCTTGTATGGCGAAGGCAGGCGAGTGGTACGCTTCGAGGGAGCACGGAAGACCAGAGCCAGTGCAGCATCGTAGTAGTACATCTGGTCTTTGTTGGGGTCGCCCTTGATGGGAGCAGCACCGCCTCCACCCATGCCACCGCCGAGACCACCACCCATACCACCACCAAGGCCGCCGCCCATGCCGCCGCCGAGTCCACCAAGGCCGCCACCCATACCACCCATACCTCCCATGCCACCACCACCCATACCGCCGCCCATACCAGCAGCAGCTGCGTTAGCAGTAGTCATGTCCCAATCTGCATCGGTAATGACAACGCGGATCATGTTTTGCAGCTGGTTGGATTCCATCATGCGGGTAGGCCACATGGAGAAATTGACGAAGGCACCAAGCCCACCTCCCATCATGCCTCCACCCATACCTCCCATGCCACCCATTCCACCCATGCCGCCACCCATTCCTCCCATGCCGCCCATGCCGCCCATACCCATACCGCCCATTCCACCACCCATACCTCCCATGCCACCAAATCCACCGCCTCCCATTCCACCCATGCCACCCATACCGCCCATTCCGCCCATACCCATGCCGCCCATACCACCCATACCCATGCCGCCCATACCACCCATACCCATACCACCCATACCACCGCCCATTCCACCCATACCGCCACCCATACCACCCATGCCACCGCCCATACCACCGCCACCACCTGCCATTGTCATGTGGATTGGAGGCATCACGAGAGCACCAACATCGGTAACGCGGATGATGCGTTCACTGAGGGCACGTTCCTGGGTCGTGATTTCCACGTAGTCGCCACGAATGATATACGTGGCTGTCAGTGGGATCTCACCCTTCTTGAGGTCAGCAAGGAGGTAAGTCAGAATCGTGGCCAGCGACACACCCTTCATACGAGGGATCGTCACCTTGATGTCACGAATGTCAGACTGCTTGATATTCTGATCGAGATCACGGAAAGCAGCGGTATTGATTACCAGGGTCACATCGAAGGCAGTCTTGATGAAATCGATGTATTCCGTGAGAGGGAATTCCTGGTCAAAGTACTTCTCAAACCGGTTAGTAGGCTTGTAGAGAGCATCCTGAATACGCGTTGCTTCCTTGGCTGCTGGCATACCGTAGTAGGGGTCGGTCCAGCGCTCCTTGCGGAAGTTGCTGAGCTCGATCCAGTTACGTGAACGTCGGCCACGGAAGAAGAACGAATCAGCCTGTGGATAGTACATAGGCGGTTCGTCTGGCGTGGGGATCGACGATTCATCGATGGTCAGCAACGTTGCCAGGAAGGCGTCACGCTTGACAGCAATGATGCGTTCCCACTGGCTGTTCTGGTAGGCATTGTTGGCCTGGCCGCGAGCCAGCTCGGTCACTTCCGTCAAACGGGGAAGATTGACGCTGTTAGCGTGACGACGTGCTTCATCAGCCTTGATGATGGCTTCTTCGTAACGTGCCTTGGCCATCAGTGCTTCGAACTGGGCCATCGTGGTGCGAAGGCGTTCTTCACCAGCTTCACGTGAACGGGAAACCGCTTCGCGTGCCTGTGCTGCAG
>CAYPJB010000035.1:8850-11557 GCA_964410845.1 uncultured Bacteroidales bacterium
CGTTCATCTCGGCATCGAATCGTTCCGCACGGATCTGGGCCTGACGGATTTCCGATTCGAGTTGTGTGCGGATCTTGCGGCGATTGTCTTCGCTCAGGTTCGGATCAGTTCGCACTTCCTGTTCGAGCAGACGGAGACGATTGAGAGCGTCACTTGGATTCGTGGAGAGATCCTTGCGAGCCTGCTTCAGTGTCTCTTCAACGTTCAGCTTGATGCGCTGGGCTTCGACATCGGCAGCCTGCTGAGTCCGCTTGAGCAGATCATCTTCGAGCTTGCCGCCACCCTGCTGCTTGGTGAACATCTTTGACTGGTTGACTGGGTTCTTCTGCATCGTCGAAACGAGGCGAATGCCAGCCTGGGCTTCAGGATCCTGAGGATCGATCTTGGCTGCTTCGCCGAAGAGTTCAGCGGCGAGATCGAGCTTGTTGCCCTTCACGGCAAAGGCGGCCTGGGTCAGAAGGTCTTCCTTGGCGAAGCTGGTCTGGCTGCTGGCGAAGACCAGGGCGAGATCGCCTCGAATCAGTGCAGGTGCATTCTGATCCTGCTTCCACTGGCGAACCATGCTCGGCAGGAAGAAGCAATCAGGTGTGCTGGTCAGCACTGGCTCGGTCTGGGTCACACCAACGGTCTGACCAAAGATCGTACCTTTGCAATTGACGGTGAACTGTGTCAGCTTGCCTTTGAACTCGCCCACGACGAGGGTAGGCTGATCGCCACGCAGCGGAGGCAGCTTGCCGGGCATGGCCAGCGTGACTTCAGCAGGCATCTGTACTTCAGCATTGCGAAGGACAGGAGCTGTCAGGCTCTTGTGGAAGCGAGCGATCGTGGCTTCCGAAGTTTCCTTGTTGGCCAGACGCAGCACAGCGCCACCAGTGGCAGAGGCGATGCCGCTCATGTCCAGGATGTCAGGCTTGAAACCGACTGGAACGGCGAAGAACTGAATTTCCTTGCTCAGCAGGTTGCTGGCGAGGTTGGTGCGATCGCTGGCGTTCAGCGGATTGAGAGCACTGACACCGTCGCCGATGTAGACGATGACCTTGCGACGGTCATTAGCGCTATCGAAAAGCTTTTCCGCAGTCTGAATGGCTGACTTCAGGTCAGCGGTGCCCATCGGGGTCACATCGTTGAGTGCCTTGTGAGCGTCAGCGAGCTTGGCATCCTTGGCCGAGATGAAGCCGGTGTGCTGAGCATACTTGCCAGCGACCGAAGCGATGGCCACGCGGTCTTCGCTGCCGAACTTCTCGCTGAGCTGCTTGGTGATGGCCTTGGAGGTCAACCAGGGAACACCGGCCTGGCTGGCGGTCGAATCGACCAGGATCAGAAGGTCAGTCTTCACGTTGGCAGCATGAGCAGCCAGGTTAGGCTGAAGCTTGAGGGCGAAGGATTGTTCGCCACTGGCTGCCGTGAAGGTGTGAACCCCAGCTTCCAGGAACTTGCCTTCTGTGAAGCGTTCCGAGAGCTTGCTGATGTTTTGGGGGAAGGCAGCCAGGGTGGTGACGGGACGCCCGCCTTGATCACCGAGGATTGCTGTGGATGCAGTCGCAGTGGTAGCAGCGAGGACTGCGCCTAAAAATAGCTGACGACGGACCGTAGTCATGTCCAGACTCCGAAATGTGAAACCGACAGACGTGAGTAGGTGGGAGTCCCAAGACAAGGGATCTGCCCAGAGTTGTACACGTAGTATAGCAGACATCTGCGAGGGAAGGCTAGAGAAATTTCACCAAAATCATCGGCAAAATCATGAGAAATTTCTCAGATGCCGTCTCCTGGCTACTTTCTCTGACCTGTTGCATGGCGTTCGCAGCGTCTATCGTTGAACCATTTCCATTAATCCACCAGTTGCATCGCCAGGGCGATTACCAGCAGGGATATGGCTCCCAGATAGAACACGACCCGAATCGGGCCCCAAGATATGCTCTGCATCTTCCATCGGTACCAGACCAGCGGCACAATCAATAAATATCCGGCCAAGGTGCTGGTAGCTGACAGAATCATGCCAGTTTGCATACCAAAGTACGCGCCGAGTATGCCTCCCCAACCCAAATGAAGGTATAACCACGTTTCGCCGAGGCGACTCCGGAAAGGCAGCATCAACAGGACAGCAACGACGGAACCCGCCAGAGAACACCCCATTCACCCGTAGCCGCCATCAGGAAAGTAACCTGTATTGTGGAGAAAGCCAATTCCCCAGGCAAAGGCGATACCAGGCAAGGTGAGCCCGAGCGGCAACCGTTGCAGCCACCAGCCGATGCTACTGGCTGTCACCACCCACAGGGCAGCAACAACGAGCGTCCATCGTTCCGTGAGCAACTCTGCCACAAACGTCTCCTCGCTAGTTTGCCACGTCAGGCTGTCTCAGCCGAGTCAAAATCACTCTACTCTTCCGAAATTGGGGAAAAGCTAAATCGATTGTGCATAGTTAGCGGGTTATACGTGGACTTTGCCGGGGTGGATGTGCAGGATACCGGCGATGAAACGGTTGATCGAGTAGTTCCCTTTTCAGATTATTGTTTTGGACTTTATCAAAATGGAAACTATCATCATCTGATCTTCGATGAATGATGCAGGCAGGGACGTGCCTGTTCATCCAAGATGGACAACAAAGGAGTTCAGCTTGATGAAGTCGGCAAACAGGATCACACTCGGCATAGCAGTCGTGAGCTTGTGGCTGGGACTGCAAAGCCCTGCTGCAGCACAAATCCTCAAT
>CAYPJB010000035.1:11657-17921 GCA_964410845.1 uncultured Bacteroidales bacterium
CAACATCGGTGTTGGCGTCGTCAATGTTGGCGACGATGGGGCCTCTTCCGGCTTGCTGGTAGATAACTTTGTGATGAGTGCAGTGCCCGAACCCTCAACCCTGGCTTTGGTGGGGCTGACCGGTGTAGGTGTTGGTACACACTACTTCCGTCGCTGGCGGAAAGCGAAACTCACTAAGTGATGCATGGCATTCTGCATCGATGAATCAACTGTGGCGTGCCTTATGGTACGCCACTTTCGTTTGAGGGATTCACAACGACCAGGCAGCTTCACGAAACATTGAGAAACTGGTGCAATTTGTAGCAATTAGCGGTCATCTTACAAATAGGAGTATAGCGACCAGGCCAGGATCGCGAGCAGCGTCAGTATGCAACCCACGAAGAAAAGCCATTTCGGATGAATGGAGATGAGGTCACTTTTCTCTTTATCTGGAACCAGGTGCTTGTGAGCTTCGATCTTGCGTTCGCGTTCTTTACGATGCTTTTCATGATGATTCATGGCGTTTCTTTCCTGGTGCTCTCGAGAGTTATTGAAGTAGACCACCTCGGTATTCATTCTATTCCAAACCTGTCCCAACAATCCGGAAATCAGTCACGACTATATCGAATGGTGCCAGGCTGTGCTGAAGGCTATACTTAGATCACCCTTCACTGCTGAGAACCCAAATGAAACACTTGATGCCTGGCTGTACTGTGCTGTTAACAATGTTCACTGCGCTGGCTGTTGGTTTGGCGGACGAACAGCCAGCAATAACACACAGCTTCCTGGCGACCGGCGGGGCTACTTATATTCGCAACGGGGCTGGGGAAATCACCTGGCAATATCCCCACTCCACTCGGGATGGCTGGGTGCTGCCTAACGGTAATGTGCTGTTGGCAATGTCCAAAGGGACTAAATATCCACACGGAGCAGTCCTCGAAGTAACAAGGAAGAACGTCATCGTCTTCGAATTCTGCGGCACGCAGTCGGAAGTGAACACGGTGCAACCTCTCGAGAATGGCAACGTGCTGTTCACCGAAGCGGGTGCCAAGCCCCGGCTGCTTGAGGTAAACCGGCAAGGGCAAGTCGTGGTCGATGTACCCCTGACGGCTCAAACGAGGGATCATCATCTGCAGACACGCATGGCCCGCAAGCTGGCCAATGGCAATTATCTCGTTCCGCAGTTGCTGGATAAAGTGGTGCGCGAGTACACACCTACTGGTAAAATCGTCTGGGAAGTGAAGACCCCCGATATGCCCTTCACTGCCATCCGGCTCAAGAATGGCAACACCCTGATTGGCTGCACCCTGGGCCACCTGGTGATTGAAGTGAACGCGGAAGGCAAGACCGTCTGGCAACTGACCAACGACGATTTACCCGGCAAGATGATCAACGATGCCTGCGGTGTTCAGCGACTGCCCAATGGCAACACGGTCGTCACCAGCCACCATGCCCAGGGAGCAGAGGTACGGCTGTTGGAAGTCACTCCGGAGAAGAAAGTCGTCTGGAAATTTACGGACGCGAAGAAGCCTGGCATCCATCACTTCCAGATCCTGGAAACGAATGGAGTACCGGTGAACGATGCGACCATGCGGTAACATGATCGCACGCTGAGGATGGGTGCCATGGCTACGCCGTACTCGGTGTAGCCATGCCAGATTGACGTGTCAGAAAGGCCTGGTGGTCCACTAGAGTGCAATCGGTAGCACCTTCCCCGTGTCCAGTTGATAGACGCCACCAGCGATGAGGAGTTTCTTTTTATCGATCAGCTTGGCGATCACCGGAGAGGATTCGGCCAGTAAGTTGGCTTGAATCCTGACGTTTTCGTCGATGGCTTTTGCAACATTGCCTGATGCAGCCTTGATAGCAGGGCGAATATGCTGGAAAAGAGTGCTGATCTGCCCGGGCACTTCCTTGCGCAGGGCCGCTGCCTCGACTGCTCCACACGAAGTGTGGCCGAGGATGTACAGCACCTTGGCTCCGAGGATGTGTGTTGCAAATTCCAGGCTGCCGATGCATTCCGGAGTCACCACGTTCCCGGCGATGCGAGTGACGAATAAGTCACCGAAGCCTTGATCGAAAATGATCTCGATGGGAACGCGGGAGTCGCCGCAACCGAGAAATGCAGCATAAGGCGTTTGCTTGGGGGCAACGTCCTTGAGCCGTGGCAGATCGCGGTGAGGAGCCTGCGACTTCCCTTTGACAAAACGGGCATTACCCGCGTAGAGGTGTTCCAGTGCTTGTTGAGGTGTCATGGCTGCCAGGTCAGCTTGGTTTTCATCGTCAAATTGGGCATGTCCCACAGTAGTAGCTGTTAAAGCAATACCCATGTCCCGTAACACGCGACGACGACTGAATGAGCCTGGTGTATTCTGCTGCATGAGTGATTCCTCTCTGGTGGTGGTGATGAAGGGCAGTATTACTGTTGGGTGACCATCAACTGGGCGAACTGGTAATACAGAGGAACCCCGACAAGCAGATTGAAGGGGAAAGTGATACCCAGAGCACACGTCAGGTAGAGAGTCGGGTTGGCTTCGGGCAGGCTGAGTCGCACGGCGGGCGGTGCAGCTATGTAGGAGGCGCTGGCAGCCATGGTGCCCAGTACCGTGGCACCACCGATCGAGAGGCCTGCAAGAGTTCCAAGGTACACGCCCAGGAAGCCATGGACGATCGGCATCAGGATCGCGAAGAGAATCAGGAACACCCCGACTTTGCGCAGGTCGCCTAGCCGTTCCCCAGCCACGGTACCCATGTGCAGCAGGAACAGGCAGAGGATGCCTCGGAAGATGGGACCTCGCGAATCGAAGAACATGCTCACATCGGACCAGTTCTTTTCTCCGGTGTAGGCACCCAGAATCAGCCCGCCGATCATGAGCACAAGGCCACGCGACGTGAACACTTCGTGCAAGGCTGTCTTGATGGATCGTTCCTGGTTGCAACTGAGCAAGCCGAGGAAGAGCGCGATGGCAATCCCCGGGGATTCCAGGATGGTCAGCAGCGTGGACATGAATCCCTCGGACGGACATCCCTGGTCAGCAACGAACTTCTGGGCGGCCATGAAGGTCACAGCTGAGACGGAACCGTAGTGGGCTGCGATCCCCGCAGCATCAGCCTGGGAGAACTTCCCCAGGTAGCGAAGAACGATGAATGCAGTCACAGGAGTGATGCAACCCAGGATCACCGTGAGAAGCATGGGCAGAGCGATAGTCGAGGCATCGGTATGAGATAATTCGATGCCTCCCTTGATGCCGATGGCAAAAAGCAGGTAGGTCGCCATCGCGGCAAAGACATCTTTCGGTAGCGAGAGATCGCTGCGAATAAGTCGGGATAAACAGCCCAGGGCAAAGGCTAAAATCGGAAGCGATAGCAGATTCAGATACATGGCTGATGAGGTGGACATGCAGCTCTCTCTCGTGACGATGCGCTGATCGAACAGGCATCGATACAAAAAAAGACCGGAACCTTCTGGTGCAGAAGATTCCGGCCTGGTATCCCGTGGGCTTGGGTTATCCCAAAGGGCATGTCGGCAATGTTGTTACTGATTTGCAGATGACCGGTGGTTCAACACCCTTCACTGCACGTCAGCTTCATATTTATTACTTATCGGCTGGGATTCGTCAAGAGTTGATGAGAATCATTGATGAAAGCTGGCAAATCTCACGGACGGCATGGAATACGGGTGTCAAAGGTGAATACCAGGATGCGTTCGCCAGTGACGGTGCTGATGTCCGTATGCAGACTGATCAACCGTACGCCGAGGAGGTTCTGCAATTCCGCTTCGAGGATGGGTCTGCCCTGTTCGATGAGTTCCTGGCGAAGTTGTTTGATGAGATAGCGGCCGCGATCGGTCGTGGACGATTCCGCTACTTTCAGTTCAGCCTGGATCAGCACTTTCTTCAGACGCACCAGCACCATGTCTTCGATAATGAAGGACCGCGTTTCCAGTGGCCCTCGACCGAGATGGTCCTTTTCAAAGCGGATGATGATCTGACTGATCTCTGATTCCAGTTCACCTTTGGTTTTCATCGGAACTCACTTCTCTGTGTGGTTGTGCTCATTCCTGTATACCACAAGCGAAGCCAGTCGGGAACCTTGTTGAAGCATTCATGAACCAGAGGCATTTTCGTAGCACCCGTATGGCGTACATGGTACCGTACATGAAAAGTACTGCCCGATGGGTGATTCATCATGGACGATTATCAAGGTTCTGTCAGGTAAAGCTATTTCAGAAGTAGAATCGTCTCACGGGCACCGGTAGGAAGTCTGAGCCAGGAATGGCAACAGATTTCCGGAGGGTTGCCATGAACGACAGTGAGCTGTACCAGGCTGCACTTGCCATCAACGATCCACAGCAGCGTCGAGATTTTCTGCAGGCTGCTTGTGGTCAGGATGCTCAGTTGCTGGCACGTCTCGAAGCACTGCTTCAGTCGCAGGATGCTAACGATCGAACTGAACCCTATACGCCATTCCTCGGTGATTCGAAAGGTTCGACGGTGACGTATTCCTGCGAAAACAAGGGTACCATCATCGGCGGCAAGTATAAGCTGCTTCAGCACCTGGGCATTGGAGGCATGGGCGAGGTCTGGGTGGCAGAGCAGACCGAACCGGTTCATCGACTGGTAGCGGTCAAGCTCATCAAGACGGGCATGGATTCTGCCAACATCAGTGCCCGCTTCGATCAGGAACGCCAGGCGCTGGCGATGATGGATCATCCCAACATTGCCAAGATCCTCGATGGTGGAACGACGGACAACGGCAGACCGTTCTTTGTCATGGAACTGGTGCGGGGGTTGTCTATCACCAGGTACTGCGACCTGGAAAAACTCTCGCCTCGTGAACGACTGGCTTTGTTCATCCCCATCTGCCAGGGCGTACAACATGCGCATCAGAAGGGAATCATCCATCGCGACATCAAGCCATCAAACATTCTCGTCGGTCTGTACGATGGCAAACCGGTTCCCAGGATCATCGACTTTGGCGTTGCCAAGGCGACCGGGCATCGGATCTCTTCGAAGACAGTGAACACCGAGGCAGGCAGCCTGCTGGGTACGCTCGAATACATGAGCCCGGAGCAGGCGGATTTAACCAATCTGGATATCGATACCCGCACCGATGTCTATGCCCTGGGAGTTATCCTGTACGAACTGTTGACGGGCACGGTTCCCTTCACTCGTAAGGAATTCGCCGATGCAGGCCTGGTGCAGATGCTGATGATGATCAAGGAAAAGGAGCCACCCAAACCCAGCACCAGGATTTCGACTTTGCAGGAACTGCCGAACATTGCAGCACAGCGTCGATCCGATCCTATCACGTTGCAGCATCTGCTCGAAGGCGAGCTTGACTGGATCATCATGAAATGTCTCGAGAAGGAGCGCACCCACCGCTACGAATCACCCATGTCGCTGGCGAATGATCTGCAGCGGTTCCTGGCGGATGAACCCGTGCAGGCCGCTCCACCATCGGCGTTGTACCGTGTCAGGAAGTTTGTCAAACGTTACCGCGGGCAGGTGATAGCTGCCGGAGTTTTGCTCTTCATGCTGATAGGCAGCGTGATAGCCACCTCCATCGGCATGTGGGTGGCCTGGAAAGCGGAACAGAAGGCACAGCAGGCTGAGGCACTGGCAAGGAGCGAGGCGGATCTGCACCGGGCATTGCTTCTGTACCTCGAACAGGATCTGTTCGGCCAGTTTGATCCGGATATCCGGCGACAGGTTGATATCCCCCTGAACAAGAACATTACGGTGCGGTCGTTGCTGGATAATGCTTCCAAGCTGATGAGCAAGCGATTTGAAAACATGCCCAACAAGGTGCAGGCTGCGCTGAGGAGAACACTGGGGATAGCGTTCAGTTCACTGGGCGAGAACGAGGAAGCCCTCACGCAGCTTCAAGCGGCCCGGAAGCTGATTCCCCGCGATGATCCTTTTGCACTGGATATCGATCTGGCACTGGGAATCCTCCTGCATAATGTGGGTAGCTTTCCCATCGATATGGGCAAGCTGCAAACTGCTGAAAACTATCTAGCTGATGTCGTCAGGATTCAGGAACAGAAGATCGGCCCACGAGACCAGGCAACAATGCGATCCCGGTACGCGCTGGGTTCCCTGGAACGCACTCTGGGACGCAGCGATGCCCCAAAATTAACGGTAGCAGAATACCGCGTAACCAGCCTGCTCCAGGATCAGCAACAGGCATTACAACCCAATCATCCCGACATTCCACGAACCATGACGCTGCTGGCGGATATTCACCATCTGCAGAAGCGGGATCCTTCTGCGGACAAGTGGT
>CAYPJB010000036.1:0-6108 GCA_964410845.1 uncultured Bacteroidales bacterium
TCTGCCGCCAGGCTATGAAGAATCACGCGAGCGGCGGTATCCGGTCATCTACCTGCATGACGGCCAGAACGTCTTCGAAGCCCATACCTCTGCCTTCGGTATCGCCTGGGATGCGTCCCGCACGGCTGACAGACTGATTGGTGCAGGGCGATTGGAACCGGTGATTCAGGTAGCTGTGAACAATACCCCTGATCGACTCTTCGAGTATGCTCCGTTCGCTGATCCGAATGTGAATGTGAACGAAGGCCGTAACCATGCCTATGGGCAATTCCTGTTCGATGAAGTGAAGCCGTTCATTGATCGGCTGTATCGTACCAAGTCAGAACGGGAACAGACTGCCATCGTAGGCTCCTCGATGGGTGGCTTGTCCACGCTGTCCCTCGCCTGGAAAAGGCATGACCTCTTCAGCATGGCGGGGATACTGTCTCCATCGTTATGGTGGTCGAGAAATCGCATACTCCGTGAGTTGGAGAATGCCGAGTCGGTCGACTGGATTCGCTCGATGCGGTTCTGGCTCGACATGGGCAACAAGGAAGGCGGAGCGAGAGCAGTCGTCCCCCCTGCCCTGCAACGAACCCGACGACTGGTGGAACTCTTCGATAACCAGGGACTGCTGCCCGGCAAGGATTACTACTACTGGGAAGTAGCAGGCGGCGAACACAACGAAGCCCACTGGGCTGCACGATATGACAAGGTGCTGTTGTTCTTCTTCGGGAAGCGAAGTTATGAATTGTAGTGAATGCGATTCTCGTCCTCTGGCTCCGCCGGGGGACGCACTGGAGGCCCGGCTCCGCCGGGCAGCGACGAAGAGAAGTCGTTACTTCCTTGCAATGAAGTAGAGTACGCTCACGATTGCAGCCTGCCAGAGGCAGGCGTGCAGTGTGTCCCCGGTCGGAGACCGGGGACGAGAAATGCTTGCTCCCACCAGGCTTTGCATCGTCCCATCACGAAGGGAATCAACATCCCTTCCCGCATCCGTCGCAGGGCTTTCAGCATCACTACTGCAGAATGACGTAGCAGGTACTTGCTGCGTTTGCGTGCAGCGAGATGTCTACAGAACAATCGTTCTTCATTGCAGGCCAACTGCTGGGTTAAGCGTCTGCCTGGGGTTCTGCCATGGCTGGCGGAGCCATGATGGCGAACGCGACAACGGGGTTCGTAGAGACAGCAGTATCCTGCTTCACGCAGTTTAAGGCCCACTTCCAGGTCATCGAAGTAAGCTATGAACTCGGTCGGGAACCCTCCCACTTCCAGCAAGGCTGCTCGTCGGTAGAAAGCAGCACTGGCAGAGGCACAAAGTACTGATCTTGCAATAAGCCATTCAGTGGAAATGCGTTGCCCTCTACCGAGGGAATACGCGTAGCCTGCACGGTCGTAGCCATCGCCAGCGGAATCGATGATGCTGGGGTTCTTCCAGTTAAGTACCAGTGGAGCAAGCGAACCGAGCCGCGAGTTCTCAGCGAACCGTTCGAGGGCGGCGTGGTACCAATCGTGTTCCACTTCGGTATCGTCGTTGAGTACCTGTACTACATCCGCCTGGGCGAGTGCCAACCCGGTGTTCACTGCGGCACAAAAACCCTGGCGGCGAGCGTGCCGAACCACGGACACCTGGGGATACTGCTGGGCAACCTGACTTATGGTGTTGTGAATGGAGGCATCATCTACCACAATGATCTGCAATTGGACTACATCGGCAGTAGCATGAATCGATCGCAGGCAGGCATCAAGCATATCTGCCCGCTGGTACGAGGGAATGATGATCGAGAGTATGGGCTTGGTAGCTGACATCACTAGGCTGCAGCTTTGGGACGGGTCATGCCTGCAATACGTAAGAGATGTTCCAGCGTTTGACGGGCGAGTGCTTCTTCGCCTTGCTGCATGAAATCGGTCAACTCAATCAGGCAAGCCATCATGTTTGCCTTGTCAGTTCGACCGCATAGCCGATGAAATGCAGATCGCAACCGAGCTTCGGTCTTCACGATGGTGCAGAGAGCATGGAATTGCCAGCGGCTCAGGTGCTTGCGGAAATAGGTTAGCGATGCGTGACGAGTGATAACCCGCAATGGCTCGGTCAATTCCCGGTTCTGCAGTGGTTCCATGTGCCGGGCAGCGACATGCGGTTCATAGCAGACCGCCCAGCCAGCATTGATGGCCCGTCGGCACAAATCAACGTCTTCGTAGTAGAGGAAGAAGTCTTCGTCGAACCCACCTAGATCACGCAAGCATTCACGACGAATCAGCAGGCAGCTGCCTGTCACCCAGGGTACCTGCTGGCGAGTATTGCCTTCCGGCTCGAAATACTTGCGAACACGACGAGGCTTGAGCAAACCCAAGAGTAATCGAGGCAACGATGGAAAATGACCCGTCGATAACTGCCAGCTGCCATCACTGTTCTGCAGATGGAAACCGACCACGCCGATAGGAGCCTGGCAACTGGCATCATCACGCAGGTCGCGAGCAGCTCCGCAGAGCAGATCCACGAATCCCGGGCAGACCACTACATCAGGATTGAGCACCAGCACCCAGTCACCTCGACTGGCATGGTAGCCTGCATTCACGCCAGCGGAAAAGCCGACGTTACGCGGCAGGCGAATGACTTTAACTTCCTGCCGGGCTGCTAACTGGTCTTCCAGTGGATCAGGCTGGGAATCGTTATCGACAACGATGACTTCAATATCAAAGCGGTGAATATGGCGAGGCTGAAGAAGCTGATCCACCAGGGCCGCCGTCTCTTCCCAGCGGCGATAGTTGACGATGACCACGGATATGAGAGGCACCCGCAGTGAAGGCGGAGCGGCAGCTGGGCGTCTCTGGAGACGCTTCAGTGCAGGCTGCATCAACACTGGTGCAAGCTGTCTCATATCGGGCCGATCCTCCCCACACGGCCAAGTGCTTTCGCACGAACAAACGTCGAGGCAGCATAGCCAGTTCACTATTCCATGCAAGCCCAAGTGGAAGGGAGGACATTGGGCTAGCTTTCCCAGTTTGACAGGGGATTATTGATGACGATGCGTATCAAACGCTATTTCGTTTGCTACTTCTTCATCCCCAACTCCCGTAACTGCTTGTCATCCACACTCGCAGGGGCACCTGTCATCAGATCGCGGGCTCGTTGGTTCTTGGGGAAGGCAATCACATCGCGAATGTTGGTAGTCCCAGCCAGGATCATGGCCCAGCGATCCAGACCGAACGCGATGCCGCCGTGGGGCGGGGCGCCGTAGCTGAGGGCGTTCAGGAGGAAGCCAAACTTGTGGTTCGCTTGTTCCTTGCTGAGGCCGAGCACACTGAACAGTCGTGACTGCACTTCGCCGCTGTGGATACGGATGCTGCCTCCGCCACATTCGTAGCCATTGATGACAAGATCGTACGCCTTGGCCCGCACTGCACCGGGATTCGACTCGAGCAGGTGCAGGTCTTCGTCCATCGGGGCAGTGAACGGATGGTGGTTGGCGGACCAGCGTTTTTCCTCATCGTCCCAGATGAAGGAAGGGAAGTCGATGATCCACGCCAGCTTGAAGTCATGCTTGGTGTTGTCGTAAAGCTTGAGTTCCGCTGCCAGTCTGGTGCGCAGTTGCCCGAGCGACTGACAGACGCAGTCTTCAGTATCAGCCACGAAGAGAATCAAGTCACCAGCCGCTGCTCCCATCTTCTGTCGAAGTGTGGCTTGTGCTTCCGCAGGCAGGAACTTCTCGATAGGCGAGTTGAGCTTCTCTGCTTCCACCTTCACCCACGCCAGCCCCTTGGCACCGAAGGTCTTCACGAACTCGGTGGCTTCGTCAAGCTTCTTGCGTGAATATCCCTCCGCTGCACCCTTGGCACAGAGAGCACGCACCTTGCCCTTGTTCGCAATCGCATCCTGGAAGACCTTGAACTGGGTAGTCGCGGCCCAGTCGGTCAGTTCCACGATCTCCAGGCCATAGCGCAAGTCAGGCTTGTCGCTGCCATACTTGAGCATCGCATCGGCGTACTTGATGCGTGGGATAGGCAATGGAATTTCAACGTTGATTGTCTTCCGGAAGATCTCGGCGGACAGTCGTTCGATGACATCGAAGACATCGTCCATGTCGACGTACGACATCTCGAAGTCAAGCTGAGTGAACTCAGGCTGACGGTCCGCACGCAGGTCTTCATCACGCAAACAGCGGGCGATCTGGAAGTACTTGTCGTACCCCGAAACCATCAACAATTGCTTGTAGATCTGGGGCGACTGAGGCAGTGCATACCACTCCCCCGGGAACACCCGGCTCGGTACCAGGTAATCACGGGCACCTTCGGGAGTGCTTCGGCCCAGCAAAGGCGTTTCAAGTTCGAGGAAGCCTTCGTTATCAAGGAAGTCGCGGATGGTTTTGTTCATCCGATGACGTACGGCCAGCGTGCGGTGCAGCGTAGGGCGACGAAGATCGAGATAACGATGCTCCAGGCGGAGGTCTTCATTGGCCAGTTCCGCATCGGCGAACTGCTTGCCTTCCTGCGGGATGGACATGACATCGAAAGGCATCTGCGGACACTTGTTCAATACCTTGTAGCTGCTGGCATCCACCTCGATGGCACCAGTCTCCAGCTTGGAGTTGGTCTTGCCTTCCAGGCGAGGGCGAACGATACCTTCCACCATCAGGCACCACTCGCGACCAATCTCTTTGGCCTGGGCGAGTTCGGGGCGGGACGATTCGAGGACGACTTGGGTAATGCCATAACGGTCGCGAAGATCGATGAAGACCTGATCGTTATAGACGCGGGTAGTGTTCACCCAGCCATTGAGCCGAATGGTTTGCCCGACGTGGGTAGCCCGTAGTTCACCACAGGTATGCGTTCGACGTATGACGCTCATTGTTGCCTTAACTTTTTGGGTTAGCGAGTTGTTGAGAGTTGAGGATCGAGCGTTAAGAGAAATACTTCAGTTCTCTCAATTCTCAACTCCCTGCTCTCAACTATCAAGTGTATGATAAGAGCCTGCCCTCAGAGAGACAGGCATGGTACGGTTGTCGTTCGGTTTGCTGCTGTTGTTCCTGCCGATGGCGATCTGGCTCGAGGAGCCTGGCGTTCCCCGGGGTTTGCCGGAGTTGACGAAGCCCGCTGCCTCGCGGGAGATGGTTACCCTGGGCAAACGCCTGTTTGAAGAGAAATGGCTCTCTGCTGATGGAACTGTCTCGTGTGCCAGTTGTCATGACGCACAGAAAAACTTTGCTACCAGCGACGCCAAAGCAGTGGGTATCCGGCAACAGATCGGGCGCCGGAACTCTCCATCACTCTTGAACCGAGTCTACGGCAAAAGGCAATTCTGGGATGGCCGATCAGCAACGCTGGAAGAACAGGCCTTGTTGCCCATCGAAGACCCACTCGAGATGGGAAATAGTCTGGGTTCAGTATTAGAGAAGTTGCAGCAGGATAAACGCTACGTGGCCGAGTTTACCCAGGCTTTCGGCAGCCCGGGCATCACGAAGGAACGACTGGCCTCAGCACTGGCTGCATTCCAGCGAACGCTGCTCCTGGGAAACAGCCCGGTTGATGCCTTTGTCGATGGCGACACGGCACTACTCTCCGAAGCAGGCAAGCAGGGACTCTGGCTCTTTGAAAGCAAAGCAGGTTGCTGGAAATGTCATGCGGGCAAGAACTACAGCGATGAAGAGTTTCACAACACCGGCGTGAGTTGGGGCGTGGCACCACTCGACCTGGGCCGCTACGAAGTAACGAAGAAGGAGACCGACCGAGGCCGCTTCAAAACACCGACGCTCCGAGGCGTGGCCAAGACTGCTCCCTACATGCACGATGGCAGCATCAAGACGCTGGAAGAAGTGATCGAATTCTACTCGAAGGGTGGCAATGCCAATCCCAACCTGGACGGTGCGTTGAAACCACTGAACCTGACGACACGCGAGAAATCAGACCTGCTGGCATTTCTGCAGGCGCTGTCAGTAGAGGCGGTGAAGTGAGATGACAAGACAAAACCGTTGAAAGAGCGGCGAAGCGTAAGCTCGCTGGTTGAGCACTGCATCGCTACTAATACTTACCGACGGACTTACGTCGCGCCGCTCATGCTCTGCATCTTTACGTCAAACACTCCTATGCCGAAAGCTCCTTGCTCCATGCCTTCGGCTTCAGAGTCTTCGC
>CAYPJB010000036.1:6208-17613 GCA_964410845.1 uncultured Bacteroidales bacterium
CCTCGATCTTTACGGGCTTTCTCTGCCACCCTCATACAGGCAGGCATAAACGTACCGTAAGCAATGATCGCACCGTCCATGCCCCAGTCGAGGACTTCGGCTTTGCCTAGTTCAATTGGGGTCACTGCCCGTTCAACGAGTTCGAGGTTGGTCTTCGGATACCGCATCGCAATCGGGCCGGTGTGGTTCACCATGAATTGCATCATGGGTGCCACGTCTTGTTCATCGCCCGGTGCCATCACCACAAAGTTCGGGAAGATGCGCATGTACGAATTGTCGTAGGCCCCGTGGTGCGTCGGGCCGTCGGTGGCAGTCAGGCCGCCTCGGTCGAGGCAGAAGATTACATGCAGGTTCTGCAGGGCCACTTCCTGGAAGATCTGATCGAACGACCTCTGGAGGAACGTCGAGTAGATGGTGACGATGGGTTTCATGCCTGTCTTGGCCATACCTGCTGCGAAGGCTACGCCGTGCGATTCGCAGATGCCTACATCGAAAAAGCGGGTAGGGTAATCCTCACGCACCTTCTCCAGCTTGTTCCCCTGGCACATGGCTGCAGTGATGACAGCAACCTTCGGATCGGTCTTCATCACCTCATGAATGCTGCTCGAGACCGCATCGGTATATGCCCTGGCACTGCCTGATTTCAGGCTGAGGATCTGACGCTCCGGCCCCACCTTCTCTATAACGGGGGGAGTGTGATACTTGACTGGGTCCTCACTGGCTTCGGGTACGCCGTGGCCTTTGTTGGTGAGCACATGGAGCAGCACCGGGCCATCGAGTTGCTTCATGTCCCGCAGTGCTTTACGAAGCTGAGTAAGATCGTGGCCATCAATCGGGCCAAAGTAACGGAAGCCTAGCTCTTCGAAGAGCATGCCGCCGGTGAGGGTGGCTTTCAGACCTTCGCGTACCTTCTCGAGAGCCTGACTGGCCATGTTGCCGACGACAGGCACCTTGCTGAGCAGGTCCTGAAGCATCGCTTTGGAATCACGGTAGAAGTCGCTGACACGGGCGCGGTCGAGTGCCCGGGCTACCGAACCGGTGCGTGGGCAGATCGACATCTTGTTATCGTTCAGGATGACGAGGAACTTCTTGCCGAGTTCGCCTGCATTGTTCAGTGCTTCATACGCAATGCCCGAAGGAAGCGAACCATCGCCGATGACGACGACAGAGTGACGTTCACTCTGGCCCATCAGATCGTCGCCGACTTTGAGGCCGATGCCTGTCGAAATGCTGCAGGCCGCATGGCCTGTCATGAACAGATCGTAGGGACTTTCGTTGGGGTTGGGGTAACCCATCAACCCACCCTTGGTACGGATGGTGTGGAACTGCTTGTAGCGACCGGTGATGAGTTTGTGTGGATAGATCTGGTGACCGGTATCCCAGATCAGGCGATCAAAGCGGAAGTCATAGGAAAGATGCAGCGCCAGGCAGAGTTCGACGACACCCAGGTTGCTCGAAAAGTGAGCGGGGCGCGTGGTCAGTACCCGCACCAGTTCGTCACGGATTTCCTGAGTCAGCTGTTCGAGTTCCACCTCGTTCAGACGATGCAGATCAGCAGGGGATTCTATTTTGGAGAGCAGCAGGCTCATGAAAACCTCAGTCGGAAAAGCAGCCAAACCGTATGACTATTCTATGAGACGATTATTACTCTGCAATGCAGAGTAATGTCAATCCCGAAAATCATTGGTCCTTGGTAATTTAGCATTGTACTCACCCCACGCGATGCAAAAGCACTCAGGGGATTGCACTTCGCTGCAAGCCACAAGTGTAGCTCATTAATTCCTGCGACGCGGAAAAATTTCACACCTTTACTCAGCTTGTACACCTTATCATCCGCGGCTTCCGCCTTTCCCTTAACATCGCTCTAATTTCCAAGTCCGACTTGTTTTCTCTCGAAACACAACCCACAATGGAGCGGACGCTGGAATTCGTGTTCTATGCAGTGAGGGATTTGTGAACGTGATGGCCCCCCAGCCTGCCAGCAGTAATAGCAGCGAAGCCTTTCTGAATCTGCTTCGCAAGAGTCAACTCATCGATGAAAGCAAGCTCGATGAAGCTATCGCTTCGTTGGCAGAGACATCCCATGCTGACCCCAAAGATATTGCGCAAGCATTCATTAACATGGGGCTGCTTACACGCTTCCAGGTACGTCTGCTCCTCCAAGGCAAATGGCGAGGCTTCTTCATTGCAGGCAAGTATCGCCTGCTCGATATGCTGGGCGAAGGCGGCATGGGGAAAGTCTACCTCTGCGAACACCAGCGCATGCAGCGCCTTGTAGCCATCAAAGTACTTCCCGTTCGCCTGGCCAATGATGATGCAGCCCGTGAACGGTTTGATCGAGAAGCTCGCGCCATTGCCACGCTCAACCACATGAACATTGTGCAGGCGTACGACATCGATTCGCATGATGGCATGCATTACATTGTCATGGAGTTCGTGGACGGTGTCAGTCTGCAGGCCCTGGTAGCCATGCGCGGCCCGCTGCAAGTTTCACGTGCAGTCAACTATCTCGGCCAGGCTGCAGAAGGTTTGCAGCACGGTTTCGAGATGGGACTGGTGCATCGTGATATCAAACCAGCCAATTTGCTCCTCGCTCGCGATGGCACCATCAAGGTTCTGGACTACGGTTTGGCCCGATTCTTCGATAACCGAGGCGATGACTTCACCCGCCGGCATGAAGGCAACTCCATCATTGGAACCGCTGATTATCTGGCCCCGGAGCAAGCCATTGATTGCAGTGATGTCGATGTTCGGGCGGATATCTATTCTCTCGGCTGCACCGCGTACTACCTCTTTACCGGGCAGCCACCATTTGGCAAAGAAATACCGACACATACCAAGTTATTGATGCATCAATCGAAGGATCCCGTTCCGTTGCGTGATGTGCGGCCAGATCTTGACCCCGGCTTATGTGAAGTCTTTCGCAAGATGATGATGAAGGACCCCAATAAGCGCTTTCAGCACCCCAAAGATGTAGTCACTGCACTTCAGCCATGGCTCAATCAACCCGTGCCTCCACCGACCGATGATGAAATACCCATGCGGGATGCACTGACCGCCAGCAAAGCGCTGACCGGCAACTCCACTGCACGCATTGGCACCAGTTCTTCCATTGCCACGAAAACACGCGGCAAATCGGTCACCATCATGGTGGACAAGAGCGATGAATCACTGCCTCAACTCAACAAGAAACAATTGCCCCCGTGGATCTGGGCAGGCATTGGCGGAATCGTCGTCTGTGTAATCTTCCTGCTTTGGCCGAGTGGCAAAAGCTCCCCCTCGCAGGCACAACAATCGCCCCAACAAGTCAACAGGCAGAATAATGGAGCCCCCGTTGAAGAAGCGGCGATGCAAATTGGCCGAGGCAGCAAGATTGCCCCCAGCGGCGTATTACGTGGAAGACTTGAACTGGAAGCAGGAGCTACCCTGGCCCCGAACAACATACTGACGCTGGAACGTGGCATGAAGCTGGCCAAAGGCGCCATCCTCGTCATGGATCATGACGCCATGATCCTCATCAAGGACGGAAGCTTCGATCTCGATGGAGCGCAACTGCGGTTTTCGCTCAACAAAGAACCACGTGATCAGTTTATCTGCTTGATCCGCAATGATACCGGTCAGGCCGTTACCGGCTGTTTCGCCGGAGCTGTTCAGAGCCAAACCATTCGCAGTGACGATGGCAAATGGCAAGCCAAGATCAGCTACGAAGGCGACACGAGCCGACGCAGTTCCAGTGGCGGCCACGATGTGGTTCTTTACCAGATCGAAAAACTTCCTTAACCTGCTGCAACCAGTCCCATCAAAAGCGTCAGCTTTATTGATGGTATGACGCCAGTTTCGTGTTCAGCCACTCGAACACTTGCGGTATCATCTTCTTCGCAGTCCCGATGTCATGGGTGCCCTTGGGATCGGTAAAACTATCAACGTGGATGCCTCGGTGCTCAGCCAGGTAGATGAAACTCTGAGCTTGAGCATCCAGATTGAAGTTATCCTTCCCAGCCATCGTAACGAAGATGTTGAACTGGCCAGGTTTCACTTTATGTCGATCTATCAATTCAATGGGGTTGTTTTCGCTCGCCAGTTGCATGGCAGCATTCCCACTTCCGAAGGCTGGCAGAAGAATATCTTTCATGTGTACTTTCAGTAAACCGAACTGACCAATCACTTCCTGGGGATTATTCACTCGATTGCGCCAGCCCCAGTTATTCGGATCGAACTCTGCACGATAGTTCTCAAAGCGATCCATCCAGCGGAGGTTAAGTGCAGGCATCAGCCCGACGAGATGACCGAAACGTTCTGGACGTTTCAATCCGATGCTGAATGCCCCAACACCACCCATGGATGCACCAGCCATCACGTGGGCTTCCGGTTCCGGACGGATGGAAAAATTATGCGTCAGGAAATGCCAGAGGTCATCATCGATCCATGATTGAAACTTGCCTCGCGGACCGTTGATATAGAAGCTGCCAGCATCCCAGGGATTCGGGTCGCCTGTGAAGCTGCCATCGGGAGCTGCAACAATCATCGGTGGCAGACAGCCAGCGACGATGGCGTCATCCAGCGGTTTGACAACCCAGTCGAGAAAGGCCCGTTCATCCTGCAGGATGCCATGCAGCACGATCATCATGGGGTAGTGCTTCTCAGGGCAGTACCCGGGAGGCAGGTAGACATATAAATCGCGTTTATCACCCAGGGAACGAGAGAAGATACGTCGGTCACGACCGTGATTTTCGGTGAAGTCGAGAACTGTGCCTTTGATCCTCAGGCACTTCACCGTAGCCGGACAAGCTGGTAGGGGAGCATGACAGCAGGCATACGCGGTTTCAGTTGCAACTACGATTTGGTCAGCAGCGTGCAAGCTGGCGCTGAGCACCAGTATCAGAACAGACCACAGGCAAGCCGCGCGGAAGAAGTACATGGGTGCATCCTTGCCAACGAAAACAGGGTGCATGATGCACCCTGATTGAAATCGACAAGTTACCCGGTGGAGTTGATAATGAACTCTTCAAGTAGCAGTGAGTTCCTACGCACTATGTGCGGCCGTAGCAGTTACACCTAATTGACAGTCGCCAGGTTGATGCCTGCCCGAGCTTTGATGATCGAAGGAATGCTGGACCGGGCCGGGGTATCCTGCAGTTCCTCACGAACGATGTGAACGCTTGGAGGAGCGTCAATACCCAGACGAACCTGACCGTTTTTCATGGAGACGACGCTGACCACGATGTTGTCGTCGATAACAATACGCTGCCCAGGGCGGCGAGTAAGTACGAGCATGATTGTACATCCTTGCACGGGGGGAATGAAGTTACCTGAATATAGAGCAAGATAAATGCCAAGGTGTCCGTAAGCAGGCATTTTCTTGAAAATGATGGAGAAACCCGCAGGTTTTTGCTAGATCGACTTTCTTGCGGCTTCTTTCAGGCTGAAATACTTTCAATCTGTACACTAGTGTACAGCTGAAACTATTACAACCCTGCTGCAACTTGCTACAAAAATGTGTTCACATTCAAGTCAGCAAGCTCAAATGCCGATCTCTGTTATTTTATTCGTTTCTCAACCCTGTTTTGTTTCGTTCGGTGAAAAAATGCCTAATTTCATCAATTTATCATGCTCGTCGAGTTGAGCCAGTAAATCGAGGATTGCCTGCTTTTGCTGTTGAATGGTTTTGAAATCCGGGCGTTTTCCCTCATATTTGCATGGTTCCAGCGAGGCAAATCGCTGGTGAAACTCAGCTGCCAGCTCTGCCCCGGGCAGCAGTTCTTTCCATAATGGCGTTGTTTCAGCGAACGGTGTGGAAAGCCAGGTTGGCGTCTGTCGCCAGGCCAGGAACTCACGAAGCCGCTTATCGAGTACTTCCAAGTCATTCTCACCTGCCCCCTGCCCGCAGCTTGCGATGGCTTCGTCCAACAGATCTCGTGGCGTCAGCCGTCGGACAACAGGCTTCCTGCTCCACCAGTAGATAAGGAAACCGATCAGTACCACGGGTACCAGCCAGATCCACCAGTTACTCGTTGGGATTGGCACCGGCTCCGGCGGCGGAATGGGGCGAAGATCCAGGGTTGTACTGACAGGCTCTTGTCTCATCGAAGTGGCAAGCTCGGGTCGCCAAAAAGCATGTACTTCATTCCCTGGAAAAAGATGCTCGGCGGATACCAGTCGTTGTTGGGTTTCAACTCTGCCAGACGCTCGGTCTTCCAGTAATAATGAATCGCCGACTTCCAGGCATCTCCCAATGTGACAGCTTTCCCGTTAGCTACTGACAGCGTAAATCCTTCCAGCAATGTCAGTCCACACGGTTGACCACCCGTGTTGCAACCGAAGTACGCGATGGCTCCATGTTCGGATCGGCGAAGCAACTGCTCGCCCATGCTGGTGCCATTGTGCTTGCCCTTCTGGTAACAGGCTGGCGCCGGAGGCGGAGCGGTGAACTTCTCCCCACCATTGGTGCCTGGGTGTTCTTTGCCATTGAAATCCACATATCCTTCGTAAGGAGGCAACGTCGCGAAGTACGCTGTTGAGCAGCCAGCAGAGAGTACGATCGATAGCGAATCTGCGTTCTTGAGTTGCTTCAGATGCTGAAGGCTTAAGCACTGATCCCACCCGCTCGGTTCGCCATGTCCGCTGTGGAGCACCAGATGTGTCCCATCGTTGATCAGCTTCACTGCATTGCTGGCCGTGGGCTTCTCCCCAGCCGGGCTGGTGTAGTAATGCTTGCGGATCGACCAGTCCTTCAGGCTGCTTCCCCAGCGATCAAACTGCGAACGGGCATCCACCCAGCCACCTACTACCAGCATACCCACCGACCTTGGCCTGGCTGATACGGTCGCTTCATAGCGAAGTGATTTCTTGACGAGCAGTGCCACTTCTGCTTCGTTGCTCACCGGCCAACGACCAACTGCGATCTCAGGCAGGTAGTCGATCTGATCATAATTGATGGGGTCATTCTTGTTCTTCTCACCCCGTACTTCTCCATAGTAGTGGGCATGAAAGCCTTCGTTGGCTTTGTTCCATGTCTCGAACTCGCCCTTCGCATTGGCCAGGTCTGCGTAGTAGAGATCCGATGGGTAGAAAGCATAATCAAACGCCTGGGGGGTCACTCGATCCAGCACCATGTACCGAACGGGCAGAACATCGGCATCGCCGACGAGCAGAACGTAGCCTGCCGATTGCTCTTTCCACAAACGGAAGAGCCGACTCTTGAGCTTCTCCGCATCATCAGCCCCCTGTTCCTCCCGAAGAATGGTCTCGAGAGAAAGCAGTTCCGTCGTGCGGGTCTTTCGTTTGTGCTCAACAAAAGGTTGCAGAGCAGCATGAAACGCATGAGGCGCTACGACGACGAGCGTCTGCTTCTTTTCATCCGCGTGAAGCATGATTCCGGGAAAGAGCAGTAACAGAAGAACAGCTTTTCGCATCAGATTTCTCGACAACACGATCAGACGTTACAACAACCATCATGCTAGTTTGCCTTGTCAGCTCTTACCAGCATGACTGAGCATTTTGTAGGCAAGGCGCTGTCCCTCTGCTATCATCCCATCATCATCCAACCGAGGTTACCTCATGTGGCGTCTTGCCGTTGTTCTTAGTGGTCTCGTGCTGTCAGCAACCCTGGCTGATGACAAACCCGGTTCACGTGGTGAAGTCAAGCTCACCGAGGAAGGCCGCCGGATTCATCAGGAAGCCATCGTGGTGGATGGTCACAATGACCTGCCTTACCGTTACCGTGAAAAGAAAGATCGCGGGCTCGATCGTTTCGATATTGCCAAGGGAGTGCCCGACTTCCATACCGATATCCCCCGCCTGAAGGCAGGCAACCTGGGCGTGCAGTTCTGGTCTGCCTACGTCGATGCGGACCGTGCCAGGGATCTGACTGCTGTTCGTGCCACCCTGGAACAGATCGACATCATTCAACGAATTGTCCGCAAGTACCCTGAGACCTTCGAACAAGCCTTTACTTACGACGACGTGCTGCGTATCCGCAAATCGGGTAAGATTGCATCCCTTATCGGCGTCGAAGGTGGGCATTCCATTGATAACTCGCTCGGCGTGCTGCGAGTCTATCACAGTCTCGGTGTCCGCTACATGACGCTCACCCACTCCGAAACGCTTGACTGGGCTGATGCCTCCACTGATAAGCCCAAGAGCAACGGCTTGTCACCTTTCGGTGAACTGGTCGTCCTGGAGATGAATCGACTGGGCATGATGGTCGATATCTCCCACGTCTCGGCTGACACCATGAAACATGTGCTGCGGGTCACACGTGCCCCGGTGATCGCTTCGCACTCCTCCGCTTATGCGATTGCCGAACATCCACGTAATGTGCCTGACGATGTCCTGAAAGCAGTGGCTCAGAACCGGGGTGTGGTCATGGTCAACTTCTTCTCAGGCTTCGTTGTGCCCGAAGGAGCCCGCGCTCTGAAGGGCATGTTCGAACAACTGCGAGTGCTGCGGGAGAAATTCAAAGGTGACCAGGAAGGCATGCGCATCGCATACGACACCTGGCGGAAGGAAAATCCCATCCCCCGAGGCAGCGTGCATACCGTAATCGATCACATCGAACACATCATCAAAGTCGCAGGGATCGACCATGTCGGTCTCGGCTCCGACTACGATGGCATCGGCACCACCCCCAAGCAACTCGAAGACGTGAGTTGTTACCCCTACATCACCCAGGAACTCCTGAACCGAGGCTACAAGAAAGAGGACATCCATAAGGTCCTCGGTGGTAACGCCCTCCGCGTGATGAAGGAATGCGAAGAGGTTGCAGTGAAGCTCAGCAAGCAACCCGTGACTTCGACTTTGGGACCAGCGAAGAACCCCTAGGCATACCAACCCGAAGCGTGAGCGAGGGAAGACCTCGCCACGATGAGATTCCTTCACTTCGAGACAAACCATGAAACGTGCTCTCCTCGTTATCGATGTCCAGAACGAATACTTCACTGGTGCCCTCCCCATCACCCACCCGGCTGGGCACCTGCAGAACATCCTGCAAGTGATGGATGCAGCAACAGGCAAGATGCCTCTCGTCGTGATCCAGCATCACTTCACTGATCCTGCGATGCCTTTCTTCCAAAAGAACAGTCAGGGATGGAAGCTGCACTCCGAAGTGGAAAAGCGACCTCGCGACCTGCTCATCGAAAAGACGCTGCCCGGCAGCTTCACCAATACGCCATTGGAAAAGTACCTGAAAGAGCAAGGAATCGATACCGTCACCATCGCAGGCTACATGACCCACATGTGCTGTGACACCACCGCTCGCGAAGCAGTCCATCGGGGGTTCAAAGTCGAATTCCTCAGCGATGCCACCGGCACGCTGCCACTCGATAACAAGGCCGGTCAGGTAACCGCTGAGGAACTGCAACGATCCATCCTGTGTGCCCAGCAGATGCTGCTTAGCGACGTGATAGATACGAAGGAGTGGCTCGGGCGAATCGGGTAGCCATGTTCCTACATCTCCGCCGCTGGCATTTCGATGTAGCCATCTTTCTCGGGCTCACGCTGTTTGCGTGGGCCTACTGGAACAGTGTAGAACAGCCGACCTGGCAGCGACCGTTGTGCGATCCTGAACAACTCAAGCTGACACAATCGCACCTGTTAAAAATCTCCAGCGATCAACCATGCCTCTCGGTATTCATCGAAGGCTATGAACTGTTGACGGGAAACACCATTCGCCGTATCGAACACAGGCGAATCAGTGATGGCTCGGTGATGAACACAACACCTTGAGCTGGCTGCAATGGCTCTCCTGGCTGCTGGTGATCCCCTGGCCTCTCCGATACTTCGTACGACAACCAACTGTCACACGCCTGCCAAGTTAGTCTTACCCATCTCCCCAGTGTCTCAAGGCTTGCCTACTTACACTTGCTCGTGTTACACTCCCTATATCATCTACGCTTTCCCTGAAGAGCATCATGTTACAGCAGCCACCTGTGAATCCTGAGAAGACCGTTCTGCCACCCGGCAAACCAAGTGACGGGGCAGCGCAGAATCAATCCAAGAGTCCCGAGAAGGGAGCTGTTCAATCAGGTCAGGAGGCAGCCAAAAACGACAAGACAGCCCAGCCGCCTGCGAAGGTCGATACCGCACCCGCTGAATTGCAACAACCGATCATCCCATTGCAGCCACCGCCTGGCGCCAAGCTGGCGGTGCCGGCCAAGGAAAAGCCAGGCAACTTCCAGATTGGCAGCATCCTGGAGCCTGCTCTCTGGCTGATCGCCATCCTGACTGTGGGAGCCCTGCTGTTGGCCTGGCTGAAGAAGAACAAAGAGCGGCAATTCGCTGGGTTTAGCGTCTCACCGCATGAACAGCTCAGTTCCTTCCGCGATTCGATGGAAGAAGGGGACATGACTGAAGAAGAGTTCAAGAAAGTCAAGGCACTGCTGGGGCAGAAGATCAAACCACCTTCACAGCCAGCACCTCCGGCACCGGAACAACCGGCAGTCTCAAAAACAACTTCTATCGATGGGGGACCAGCGAACTGATGCGGAATGCACGGGCCAATCCGAGTGTACCGGCTCTGAGGATGAGCCAACGGGCTGTACACTAGTGTACACACAACTTTAGTTAAGGTAGTTTGCCTGAACGCAGTGATGAGGATAGAATTGGCTGCCTGATGGGGAACCCCGCTCGCCGAGATGATGGAACTATCTCGTATCATATTCTGGAGATGACCTGAGGACTGGGTATGGCAACGAAAGATATAGGTGGAAGCAACCGACGCACCAGTAGCTCCACCAAGAACCGGAATGCCTACTGTTCGTTCTGCCGAAAGAGCCATCGTGATGTTGGCCCGCTCGTCGAAGGTCCGGCAGAAGTGTATATCTGTGGCGAATGCGTGGAACTGTGCCAGTCGATCATCGATCAGGAAAAGCGTCGTCGTGGCTCTCCCAAGGGCAAGACTGCGGATATCCCCACTCCTCGCTCCATTAAAGAGAAGCTCGATCAGTATGTGATCGGCCAGACCCGCGCCAAGCGCGTGCTCTCCGTTGCAGTTCACAATCACTACAAGCGATTGTCCCTGATGGATTCAGGCGACCGCAGTGAAGTGGAAATTGACAAGAGCAACATCCTCCTCATCGGACCAACCGGTTCCGGCAAAACACTCCTCGCCAAGACGCTCGCCCGCATCCTCGACGTTCCCTTTGCCATCGGCGATGCAACCACGCTCACCGAAGCAGGCTATGTGGGTGAAGACGTTGAAAACCTCCTCCTCAAGCTACTTCACAATGCTGACTTCGACATCGAAGCAGCCCAGCGAGGCATCATCTATATCGATGAAATCGACAAGGTGGCCAAGACGCATCAGAACGTCAGCATCACTCGTGATGTGAGCGGTGAAGGCGTGCAGCAGGCCATGCTCAAGATGATCGAAGGCACCGTCAGCAACGTGCCTCCCCAGGGTGGCCGCA
>CAYPJB010000037.1:0-13719 GCA_964410845.1 uncultured Bacteroidales bacterium
GGCATCACCAGGATGATGCAACTGAGCAAACAGAGGATTTTGGGCATGATTCTTCGCATACTGCTACTATCCTACCCCCTGTTTCGAATTAAATCCAGTGCAGTTGTACAAGTAAATTATCGGCATTTCCTGATTTCTTCATTGCTTTTCTTTAAGTTATTATCATCCTGAAGCTTCCGCTCGATTCACATGGAGATGCAATCATGTTACGTCGTTGGTTCACAGTGTTGGCATTGCTACTAGCCTTGCCAGTAGGTTTAGTTGCCCAAGAAGTTCAGGGGAACTGGCAACTTGCGACAGTATCACCCGTCTCGGAGTTTACCGTAGTCATCATCAAGGCTGAGAGTGAAAACAAAGCTACCATTGCTGCTCTTCCGCCTGCCCCAGCCAATGTTTCAGCACCCCGACAAACATACACAGTCTCTGAGTTTAGCTGTGCCAATGGTGATGTGAAGCTGGTCTTTTCTAACGGTATGAGTTTCCATGGCTCATCCACGGATGGCAACAAGACTTTCTTGGGCAGCTACGGTACTGACCAATTCGTTCAACGTGCCAAGTTAACTCGTACTGACAAGACCAAGCTCGAGCAAGCTGACATGTCCAAGCGCTTGACTCCACCTGAAGAGTTCACCAAGGCTGGTCAACTCAACAACCGTCCAGCCATGCTCAACTTCCAGGCATCGCGTGAAAAAGACGAAGCCAAGAAGAAGGAACTACAAGAGCAAGCTCGGGCTGCTGCCAAGGAAGCAGAAAAAGTTGTTGGCCTGTACAAGGAAGTCATTGAGAAGCATCCCAAGACTCTGGCTGCCGCTGAAGCTGCCAACTATCTCATTCTCAATGCCAGGAAGGCTGAACTGACCGCTGAGCAGGCAGCGAAGTATTACGCAGTCATCGAAGAGCAAGCCAAGCCCTACGGCAGCTTTGCCCGCCAGGTGATGCTCAATGCTGCTAACAGTCTTGTGAAACAACCAGGCCTCGAATCGGTCGCACTGCAGATTCTGGAGCCCTATTACAACAAGAACAAGCAGCTTATCGAAAAATCACCTGTCAATGCTCAATTCAGCTTTTACACCACTTACAAGACAGCTCTCGTTGCCAGCAAGAAGTCCAGCGAAGCAAACGCCATCGACAGCGTGCTGAGCAAGCTTGATGCCAAGATGGATTCAGAGTATCTGGCCACAGTGCCTCCCTTCAAGCCAGCCAAGTTCTCCGGCCGGAAGGAAGCAGAAGCCAACCAGGTGGCTGTGCTCGAACTCTTCACAGGTGCTCAGTGCCCACCCTGCGTGGCTGCTGATGTCGCCTTCGATGCTCTGGAAAAGGCTTACGATCACAAAGACCTGGTGCTGATCCAGTACCACATGCACATTCCTGGCCCCGATCCGATGACTAATCCTGATTCCATTGCTCGATGGGATTATTACCGCAAGTTCTTCCCCGAAGGAATTCGTGGCACCCCCAGTACGCTGTTTAACGGCAAGCCCAGCGCCGGTGGTGGTGGTGGCATGGCAAATGCTCAGAGCAAGTTTGATCAGTACAGCCAGTTGATCAATCCTATTCTCGAGAAAACCACCCCGGTTCGCATGACTGGTAATGCTAATCGCAATGGCGACAAGCTCGATATCAAAGTCGAAGTCTACGGTGCTGAAACGGGTGATCCCTTGAAACTCCGTCTCATTGTTGTGGAAGACACTGTGAAGTATGTCGGCAGCAACCGTCTTCGTTTCCACCATCAGGTGGTGCGTGCCATGCCCGGTGGTGCCGACGGAGTCGACATCAAAGGTAAGGACTTCAAACACGAAGTGACTGTTGATGTGAAAGAAATTCAAGCTTCACTGAAGAAGTATCTGGACGAGTACGCCGCCAATCGTCCTTTCCCAACCCCAAACCGTCCGCTGGAGTTGAAGAACCTGAAGGTAATCGCCATTGTCCAAAACGACAAGTCAGCGAACATCCTCCAGGCAGTACAACTCGACGTAAGCCAGAAGGTGGCAGCGAAGTAATATCAACCGGAAATGCTCGAAGCCATGCGCAAGCATGGCTTCATTGCTTTGTTGGGCACGTTGTAGGTGCCTCAACTCGATGAGATTCCAACTCTTCTCATTCCTTTCGATATGTGACGTACCATTGTCTATGAGAGGCACGCACAGCGTGCCCTACGAGATTTCCGCGGCCTCCACGTTCACATCAGGCAATGCTGCACACAGCTTCAAGTGATCCGCTACTGAGAGCGATTCGGCGCGGGCGCTGCCGGCGAAGCCTGCCTGGGCGATGCGTGCATCGAGTTGTGCTTTGTCGAGTTGGTCACGAAAAAGAGGATAGAGCGCTCCGCGCAGGTTCTTGCGACGGTGCAGGTACAAGCCATGCAGCATGCGATGCAACCGCCCTACACTGCCTACCGCTTCCAGCACTGCAGCACGCTTGGCAGGCCTCGGCCACAGGCGAACGATGGCTGAATCCACCTTCGGTGGTGGGTAGAATGCCTTCGGATTGATCTTGCGGATGAGTTCAATGTCGCACAGGCTTTGCACAAAGATCGAGCTAGCGTTGTAATCTTTCGTCGAAGGCTTGGCCATCAGCCGTTCCGCCATCTCCCACTGCACCATGACAACCATCCTTTCGAGGGGAATGTCATCAATCAATAGTAGATTCGTCACCACTGGCGTGGCCACAACGTAAGGCAGGTTGGCAGTCAGCTTCACCTTGTTGATGCCTGGCAATTGTTGACTTTTGCGGATGGCTGCCAGGAAATCGGGGTTGAGCGTGTTCTTGTTCTTGAGGGCATCGCCATGCAGCAGGGTGACGTTGCCCCAGGCTTTGGTGAGATCGTCGGCAAGTTCGAAGAACCCTTTGTCGATCTCCATACCGACGACTGCCCCCGCCATCTCAGCCAGTTTCAGGGTCAGGCTACCGCTGCCGCAACCGACTTCAACGGCGAGATCATCTGCTGATAGGTCTGCTGCCCGGATAAGCAGTTCCATCAGATTCAGATCAATCAGGAAGCATTGTCCGAGCTTGCTTTTCGGCTCGAGGTTGCGGCCTTCGAATGTCTGTTTGAGGTACGAAAGCGTCTGCCGGGGCGTGAGCTTGCGGTCGTCAGTATGGAATGGTAGCGGAGGAGTATTCGACATACCGTTGTTGTAGCATGTCTGCCTGCATTAATCAGGGGAGATCGAGCTGAAAGATTACTCCGTTAGCCATTCCTGCATAGGCCTGTTTACCGTTGGGGCTGAAGATGATATCGCTGGTGATGCTTCGGAATTTCCAGGTACGTAGCTCGTTTCCAGTCTCATCCCAGAGTACAATCTCGCCTGTATCAAAGCTGGCCAGGACCTTATTACCAGCAGCATTGATCGCCAGTGCTGTGAGACGAGCCGGGCGTGCCTTCCAGGCCTTGATCAACTTCTTATCCGCAAGATTCCAGAGCTTGAATTCGTTCTCCAGGTTGATGGCAAGAAGGCGCGTACCATTGGCAGACATGGTTATTTCGCTCACCGCAACACTGTACGCTTTGATCGTTTCATCGAGTTCAGGTTTGAATTGAGTGATCTTCTTGAAGACGATCGTGCCGTCAGTGCTGCCAAGAGCGATGATATCCTGCGCGAAGGCAACCGAATTGCAATGGCGTTCATAGCCTAGAAACGATCTGACCGGTTCCGGCTTGAGTTGGGTATTGTCGAACTCCCAGAGTGAAATATTGGACGAACCGATGGACGCAGCAATACCCCGATCCTGCTGCAGGAACGCCAGGCGATTGATGCCATCGGATTTGCTGATGAATGATTGCACTTCTCGACCAGAAGGAATCTCCCAGAGTTTGATGATCTGTTCGCGATCAGCGGAAATGAGTTTTTGACCATTGTTCGAGAACGCCAGGGCACGAATCGGCGAAAGATGGTTCGCCATGGTAAGGATTTCGTTCCCGGTTGCAGTATCCCAGAGAATGATCTTGCCATCTTCGCTGCCGGATGCCAGGCGGTCGCCTTGCGGTGACATGGCCAGATACCGCACGGGATAATCGTGCCCGAACACAGGAGCTTCGAAGGCTTTACTTTCAGCCCAGAGTCGGACAGTGCCATCGACGGAGGCGCTGACAAGCGATTCACCATCGCTGAGGAAGGTGATGCTGGTGATCCAGTCACGGTGGCCTTGCATGGCACGAAGTTCGTTGCCGTTGGCGACACTCCAGATCCTGATAGTCTCATCGGCACCAGCGGTGGCGATATACCTGTTATTGGGACTGAAAGCGACCGTCATCAGTTGTCCGACATGTCCGGAAATGGTGCGAAGCGCATCAGCCCGTCGGCTTGGATCCCAGATTTTGCAGATGCCATCAGCACTGACACTTGCGAGCAAATTGCCACCACGACTAAAGCTGAGTCCGGTGACAGCTCCGGAATGGCCAATCAGCGAACGCAGTTCACTGGCATCCTGCGTTCGCCAGATACGAACAAGGTTGTCCGCTCCGCCACTGGCAAGCAGCGTACCTTCGACATTCAAAGCCAACGCCGTCACCACACTTCGGTGCTGTTCCAGTGTAAAGAGTAATTTCTTCTCTACGACATCCCAGATACGAATCGTCTTGTCTGCGCTGGCGGAATAGAGTCGTTTCCCATCGGGACTATAAACGAGCGAAGTGATCACACCCTTATGGCCTGCAAGCATGGTCTTTGCTTTTCCGGATGTGGGTTCCCAAAGCCTGATGGCAAAATCACCTCCACCAGTTGCAATTTCATTGCCGTCAAAGCGGAAGCAGCCCGCTGTAACTGGCGACTGATGTTCCAGGAAACGAGCCAGTTCCTTTCCTGTATCCAGATCTCGGATAACAGCTGTCTTGTCTGCTCCGGTAGTGAGTAAGAGCTTGCCATGAGTCGCAACTGCCCAGATGGGGTCTGAGTTCTGTATCAGCGTGACTGGCGGCTTTACCTGTGATGTCTGCCACAACCGAATGCTGCCATCCAAACTGATAGTAGCAAGGTTGTTGCCTTGACTGGTCATGGCGATGCCCAGAACATCGCTGGTATGTCCCAGATATTGAGTTGCTGCAGTCTTCTGTGCGATATTCCAGACCTTGATGGCGTTCTCGTTTTTCGCACTACCACTGACCAGAGTTTTCCCATCCCGATGGTACGCCAGGCTGACGATACTACCCTGGTTGCCGGGGAAACTGCTGACAAGCTTCCAGTCTTTCGTCGAATAGAGCTTTATCGCCAAAGAGTTGTTTTCATCGGTGGTATCGCCGCCGACGGCAAGCAAGTCCTGATCGGGGCTGAGGGCCATGGCATACAGAGCCCCACGTTCACGCGTGGATTGCACTTGCAACCCTGTCTTCACATCAAAGACGCCGAAGGCACGGTCGCCTGTAGTACAGTAAAGCTTGCTTCCATCTTTCGACCAGGCCAGGTTGTTAATCGCATGGATTGACTTCAGACCACGTTCCATCTTGCCCGTGGACATGTTCCAAAGACGAATCGACTCACCCTTGGCAGGTTGAGAACCGCTGGCAAGAAGTTGGCCATCATTACTGAACGCCAGGCTGAGGATAGCTGCCGTGGTGCCATTGAGCTTCCACTTTGTATTGCCGCTGGCAAGATCAATGACATGGATGACATACTCATCTTGAGGTGCAAACGAGGAAAGATCCAGGCTGGGAGACAGCCGATAGCCCTCGGCGACAGCAAGCAACTTGCCATCCGGACTCAGACACATGGCTCCCAGAGGCATACCCATGTTCCAGGTTCTGGTAGCTATACCGTTCTGCAGGTTCCATTGCTTGACAGTGCCATCCCGACTGGAGGTAATGATGCCGGTGTCGTCCGATGTATAAACAATGGCTGAAGCGAATTGATCATGTTTGAATTTAAGTGTCCCCATGATGCGAGAGACGTGGTTCGGCACGACGCTGGCAGGGTCAGGCAACAGCCATCGAGCTTGTTGCTGTAGAACGTTGTTCTCCGGCTTTCTGGCAAGCTCTACTTCCAATGCTTCCAGTTTTTTCAGCAACTGCGGTGCATAGAGCTTGCTGGTGGGGCTGGCGAATGCTGCCTGTTTCTCTTTCTGATAGCTGGCATCCTGAGCCACGAGGCTCAACAAGCACATCCAACTCATCAGAGCAGCTAGTAGCGTTCGCCAGCGCATGTTCTTTCCTCACAATGACGCTTCCATTGTAACAAAGTTTCGTCGCTACTTCGCCCGCAGTTCGTGAACCCAGTGTTGGATCGACAGTGCGAAGTAAGTGGCGCTCACGGACGAGGTTAGCTGGCCAGGTAACGCATAGCCGCCATCAGCTTGCTTTAATCCAGAGATTAACTTCTCACAACGATCGAGCACTTTGATATCGCGACACTGCATGAGGTACAGACAGCGCATCACTCGATAAGTAGCTTCGAGATCAAGTTCGCCCTTCTCGTTCGACCAACCACCCGATTCGAGTTGACTGACTTGGAGCAATTTCAGCAAACCATCTTTGCTCGTGTGAGGATAACCAAGCCGAAGGTAAGCTGCAACGTATCCGGCAGTGTTGCGTGCTTGCTCGTGCCCCTGGCCATAACTACCATCAGCGCGAAGATGCGGGTTGAATACCGAATTGAGCTTTTCAAGCCAGACGGGCGGAATGCTGGAGAGCTGCTTGTCTATCAGCAATGCCTCGAGTGCTGCTGCCCCGAGTCGTATCTCTTCAGGCTGCTCGGAATGGAGGAGTGATTTCAGCACGCGTTCCCTTTCCTGGTCGCTAAATCGTTCTTTCAAAGCGACGATAGCCATCACTCCCACAGCTGTTGAACGATAGCTGGGCTTACCATCAGGTCGATCTCGAAACACACCGTTATTTCGATCAAAGCAAGCCCAGCAGTACGCTTTGGTCTTGCTTAATTGTTCAGGCTTGGTTTTCAAGTAGTTCAGTACTCGAAGAGAAGCTGATGTGGTACTGAGTGAGGTTGACTTAGCAGCGGGGCTGTTGCTATAGCCTCCATCTGCCTGGAGGCAACTCCTGACGAATTGAACGGTACTAGCAGGATTGTTCTGAATCAGCAGCAGCAACAAAATAGACAGCATGGTTATCTCCTCCTCACTTGTTTTACTGACTCACGGATATTACCTTCCGAACCATTAAAAACAGGCAAAATAGGCAGGCATTTGCTTCTTTTCATGAGAAATGGTTAAAGTCTTCCAGATTCGCTTGTTTTTTGGAGATGAAAGGGCGACTATTACATAGATGTGCCTGATTAGGGGAATCACCATGAGGCGTTGGTACTTTGCGTTATCTACGGTACTTTTGGTAAGTGCTCCACTAACCACTTTCGCACAGACCGGTAACTTTTCTGGCACCGGCACTGGAACGGGCCAGGGAAACACTGGTAGCCGTCAAAGCGGTGGCTTAGCGGGTCAAGCGAACACGACGCTTCTCGGAAGCAATGTTGATTTGAATTTCACCAGCGTCTTTGGCAGTAATGCCACTCTTGCCAATACCAATACGGATCCTTTTGCAGCATATCGGCCTTCAGGGTCGGGTACGGGTTCTGCCGTCGGCAGTTCTTTCGCTGGTGGTGGAATGAACGCGGCTGGTGGAGCTAATCGTTCCGGTACTGGCAATCTAGGCACCAACAATTTTAATACCAATCGTGGCGGTACTGGTCTCGGGACTGCGGGCGGTGGTTTTGCGGGTGGTGGCGCACTAGGGGGTAATCGTAACACTGCATTAGGTGGCGGCTTGACCGGCCAACAGCGTGGTGGTCTTCTTGGCGGCAACATGGGAGGCCTGCTGGGTGGCGGCGGATTCCTCGGTGGTGGTGGCATGGGAATGAACAACCAGCTCGGTTCTGCACCTGCTCTTGGCTACCAGGTGAATTACAATGGCCAGCCAGTAAACAACATCAACACGACTGTCACACCAAGCGTTGAACTGCAACAACGTCTCAGCGGATCACCCGGCATGCAAGGCGTGAGCAACCTGCAAGTGCTGATGCAAGGCGATACCGCCATTCTGCGTGGCAACGTCGTCAGCGATTACGCCAAGCAGCTTGCTGCTGCCATGGTTCGCCTGGAACCTGGTGTTTACAATGTTGAAAACCAGCTCGTGGTTTCACCAGCCAAGCCGTAACTATTCTTCTGCTGCATCGCCCTGAAACTGAGTTTTGAGGGGAAAGGCGTCTACGCCTTTCTCTCTCAGGTAGCGAACCATCGTTGAAACGTATCCATGCGTCAATCCTACCCTGCTGGCTCCTGTTGCCTGGATGGTTTCGTGCAAACCTTGCCAATCGGCATGATCTGAGAGAATAAAGCCATTCTCGACATTCGCTCGGCGTTTGGGCCCACGGATAGTCATCCACCCGGACGCTGACGCAGTTGAAACATCGCCAAATTTCGTCAGCCAGGGAGTGCCATTCGCCGAAGGCGGAGCGATGATCATGCCACCTTGCTTGAAGCTTTCCACTTGTTCTTTCTGACGAGTATCGATGGCCTCATAGGCGGGAAATTTCACTCCCGCTTCGTGGTACATGGGCATCAAGCTGTGGATGGCACCATGCACTCCAATGGGGCCAATACCTTCTTCCAAATGCGTCAGGATTCGTTGTGCCTTTCCAAGCGAATAGGCGAAGATCAGGCTACATCGTTGCTGCTCAACGTTGCTTCGCCACCAACGATGGATTTGCTCAAAGACATGCTCGCTCGGCTGCCAGCGATAAATGGGTAAGCCGAAGGTGCATTCGCTGATGAACACATCACAGCGAACCGGATCCATCGACTTGCAGGTCGGGTCGGTCTGGGTTTTGTAATCACCACTGAAGAGCCAGACTTCGCCCCGGTGCTCTACGCGAACCATGCAGGCACCAAGGATATGTCCTGCAGGGTGCAGGCTGACCTTCACCCCGTTTATTTCCACTGGTTCACCATACTGCAGACCAGTCACGTTGATCTCGCTGCCCAGCCGATGCTTGAGCACGCTCACACCATCAACCGGCACCAGGTAGGCATCTGAGCCACGGCGGGCATGATCACTATGGGCGTGGGTAACCACTGCGCGTGACACCCCACGCCAGGGATCGATATAGAAATCACCCGCTGCACAATAGAGGCCACGATCTGTCTGCTCAATCAGAGCCATACTGATCTATGCTATTCTGCGACAGTACTCTGAGCCAACTGCGAGGCAAATGTACTGAGCACCTTGAGCCTGTCTGCGAATGGCGTTGCACCCTCCAGACAACGGACAATCGCACTACCCACGATGACGCCATCAGCAGAGCCTGCCAGCATCTTCGCCTGCTCGGGGGTGCTGACACCAAAGCCCACGCAGAGTGGCAACTTCGTCATCCCACGAAGCTTTGCCAATTGAGTAGTGAGTTCTGCCGGAAGTGCTGTACGTGTACCCGTAATGCCGGTAACACTGACCACATACAGGAACCCTGTCGAGGTGTCGGCGATCTTCTTCGCCCGTTCCATCGGTGTGGTAGGAGTGACGAGTTGAATGATGGCCAACCTCTCAGCAGCTGCCAGGGGCGCTAGCTTCTCGGCTTCTTCGAGTGGCAAATCGGGAATGATCAACCCCTGAAAGCCAGCTGCCACTGCAGACTTGATGAAATGGACCGGCCCCTGCCGAAAGACCAAGCTGTAACTCACCATGGCCAGGAATGGCACTTTCGGGTGTTTCGTCGTCCACTGCTTTGCTGCTGCAAAGATGCCTGCGAGCTTTGTACCTGCAGCAAGTGAACGAGTGTAGCTCGCCTGAATTACCGGGCCATCGGCCAATGGATCGCTGTAGGGAAAGCCGATCTCGATAGCATCAGCCCCGCTGCTCACCAGCGTATCAACAACGTCAGCAGTGCGTTCCAGCGAAGGATCACCGGCTGTGACAAACGGAATAAATGCCGATCGGTTTTTCGATCGGCATCGTGAGAAGGTATCCGTCAACAACTGCATTACTCAGCTACACCCAGAGAATAGGAGGGCATGGACGAGACGGTATAACTATCCAGTAGTTCTGCCATCTGAGGACGATCCGGGTCGGGATCACCCAACATCACCACCACGTGAGCCCTGGCTCCTGCCAATGCTTCTGGTGCAGTGAATTCGATGCGACCGTCATTCGAAATTGTAACGTCCCGTTCCATAACGATCGACATGGCCGTACTCCCTAGCCAGCAGTGAAAGCATCACCTGCGGAAATTGTAACGACCCTGCGGCCAATGTCATCTCAATTATGGAAGATTGATGAAGAAGATGAGGCCTGCCGAAAAGCAGGCCTCAAAGTGGGGGTTATTTGAATTGGGACCAGTGGAGGATAGTTCTGGGCACTGGTAACGGACGAACAATCACAAATTGACCAGTGGGAGGAATGCTCAACCGGATGAAAAGTTGGCCCGTCGGTGGTCCAAGTGGATTTGGTACTACTTGACCTATTTCCACACCTGCATCACTTTCTACCTGCACCAGTCGCCATAGGTTGTTGTGATTGTTCAAGTCGAACTGCGGCGAAACTATGTTATCAACAAATGGATTCGGAACACTTGGATCCATTCTCCAAATGGATGGCTGTACTTGAATTGCATTACTACATACCGCCATGCTGTTGGAAGTTCCATTTAAGACAGGATAAGTATCTTGTCGTGGATCCAGACTGGGGAAGAGATCGGCATTCATGAACATGTTGATGTTGGCTGGCAGCACGTTGGATGCAATGGGTGGAGACGATTGGGCATCCATCGGATTATGCAGATTCCAACTCTTCAGCCAGGCATCGACAGTCGTTCGGTCGACAACCGAGAAGAAACGATAACGGGTATTCTTGCCTTGTATCTGCCCCACCTCAGCACCAAGACCATTTTGGTCATCATATTCGAAGAAACCAATGGTTACCCAGACCGAGAAGGTATTGCTGCGAACAGTCACATTGTTCCAGACTTTATTGAGCAATTCAAACCGTCGGAACGGATGATGTTCACCAGGATTACCAACTTCAAACAACGTACGCAGGAACCTGTCGGGGGTATTATCGCCCGTATCTCCAGGAAACCCTAAGGGGATGTTGGGGGCTATACCAGGTACAGGTGCAGCCATATCGTTGGCACGTGGGGCTACGCCAGCATAACCATTTAGACTTTCCTGATAGCGATCACTCAGAAACGTGTTACCAATTCCCTGAACTGGAATAAAAGGAGCAGGTCCACTAATATCAGCAGCTGCCATGCCCTGGAATGGCCTGTCCTCACCGACACCATTCAAGCCGGTAGAACCAACCATGCGTGGAGTGTAGAAATAGCCGGGTTGACGTTGTTGATAGATGCGACGGAAAACACGATCAACATTTTGTTCTGGATAGCCAATTGTCGGTGAAGTAAACCAGTTGCTTGGTTGAACATCAGCCAAGGCTTTCCAGGTTTCGATATCCCACATGGTATTCACATTAACTTTGCCAAGCTGCCTGCCGGCAAGGTACGCATAGTCCACCACGAGATTCGGTACGGTACCGACAGTTAATGCCGGATCCATTACGCGAATGCGGTTCAGATAGCTGTCTATTTCGAGCACAGTGGTTCGCCGAGTACCAAAGGCATCGGAAATCACCATGGTGTCACCAACCTGGGTTGTGTTGTTGAAGACATTGTCAGGGTTGGCAACGGAATCACCATTCTTGACCAGCATCAAGGCTTCATTGGTGGTGATCAATCGGGAATTGCGAACAGATGGTATCTGCTGTCCAGTCATGATGTTGGTGCCTGAATCCAATTGAATCCACACAGTACCGACTGGCCCTGCAATCACGTTATTTGCCGTGGTCGAGGTGAATCGGATTTGTCCCACATCAATGCCTGGATTGCGTACAGCCACTGCTTCCAGCAAGCGATAAAGCTCACCGGAGGATTGACTGAACGGGAAGCTACCATTGGATGCCACCAGTTGTTGTGCGCGATACCAGGGGGCATAGTGAGCAAACGGCACGACGATGCGAATCTCGTTCGCATTGGTTGGAGTGCTATTATGAACGGTGCCAATGTTACCAGTAACCACTTCGATCCACTGATAATTGGTAGTATCCACACCAACGACGCGTACCAGGACTTTTCTCGTGGTAGCTCCAGTAGCATCCATGGCAAAGGTTGCTGTGTAGAGATCACCTACCTTAGCCTTGTACGGGACACCAAACCATGTGCCGATGAACGGCGTGGTTGTAGAAGCAATACGGATCGTCGATCCAATAGTGTTTAAATTGTAATTCGGGGCAACCACTCCAGTGCCCGGCGTCTGAAGTTCCACAGCGCCTATCGGAAGCACCTGATTGAACTGCTGTGTTAATTCGTGCGGGCGGTACCCACTCACATGCAGCAAATCGACTGGACTAGTCGGGGTACGATCAAGATGCACAAGCCAATCAAATGGCACACGCAAGGTATTGCTAGAAGCAAGTCCATTGGCGTCGATAGTGGGATTGGGCACCACCATGGCACCCATGTCACTGCGACGATCGGTCTCGACAGCGTTATGTCTCAGGAAAGTATGTTGAGGCTGATTTTGCAGTCGCTGCAAGCCGGCTACAGCTGCATCACGATCCGGAGATTGCTCCGTCCATACGCTGTTATTGGAGATAGCGGTGCCAGTAACAGTGTAATCATTGAGCCCCGCATAAGGCTGCATCTTACCCAGCGACACGCGGAACTGAGGCCCTGGTGCTGGAATATTATTGTTGTCCGGATCAGGATTGGAATCATCAGGATTGCCATTCGCATCGTACTGCACAGCTTTATTAAGCTTGTGATTTGTTACATAATCCACAGTGATGTACGGGTTGTAGAAGACAGCTGTAGGGTCAGTCGGGTCAGTTGCAGTGGTCGTGGCAGGATCCCCCATACCCACGTGTGGCAGGTAAGGATTGGCCAATCGTTGCAGGACGATACTGGGACATCGATTTGGAATGGCATTCGTGATCGGGCTGTTTCTGGAGATAGCTTCTTCCAGTGTCATTTCGTTGGTAGGCAAATCAGGTATTGGAAAATTGAGCGGAGCAGGTGGAGCAACAGCGCCCGGCGTGGTGTCACGTGGAGGCTGTGTCGAGCCAACCAGATAGAACCCGGGATTCCCCGTGCTCGTTCCATTGCCATAGTTCTGATCTGATGGAGCTACCGTTGCTCCAGCCGGAAAGTACACAACCTTGAGGGTGCTTGACGACAACGCAGTGCTATTGGGGTATCCCATCGTATTGGCAGGGTTCTGGCGAATGTTGGTCATATTATCCCGACGTGTCACCAGAAGTCGATAGACCGAGACATTGTTGACATTCAGTCGAGCGTTGGCGCCATCCGGCCACACATTGTTGTATGTGCTGGTTTCCAGCGGATTGTAGAGTTCAACCCAGTTACGGATGTCGTAATCTTCCCCAGCTCGATTATTCGCAGTGACTGATGAATCACCATCGCTGTTGACCACTTCCGAGTAGACTTCGTTGATCACCAATCGAGGCAACTCGGTACCCCATACGACATTAGTGGAATCCAGTGGCAACAATGGTGGATTGGAAGGGATCGGCATCCAGGTGGGGTAGTCATCGTTGTCGATGTAATCCACCATGTTCACTGCTAGCTGTGCGATATATCGCTTGGCATCCAGATCACCCGGATGCATCAGGTTTTCCATGGCATGGTACAATTCCAAGGCAAACCGCTGACGAGCTTGCAAAGCAATCTTGTAGCGAGCTCTTACCAGGGGATCAGCGATATTCAGATGTGAGTT
>CAYPJB010000037.1:13729-17298 GCA_964410845.1 uncultured Bacteroidales bacterium
GACTGGCCGGGGCATGTGGCGCAGAAGCAGCGGGTCTGGGAGCTGGCGAGCCAGGTCGATTCGATTGGAATTGCCAAAGATCGATCGCCAGAAATTCTGCATTAATGGTGTGGCAACTGGTGCTGGTGGTGCAGCAGCAACTGGAATCTGCATCTGGTATTCACCGTTGACACCATGTGCCAGGTAGGCAGGATACGGCGACATCGGGTAGGTTAATGCATTTGGACTTAATGGATGTGAATTGTCAATCGAACCAGCTACAGGCTGGCCGTAACCACCAACGCGCTGATTGGTCGGTGCCGGCAACAGAGGAAACTGATAGTTACCTGTAATAGGCAATGCACCCGGTTCTCGCTGTGGAAGACTCGGACGTGGTTGAAGTGAAAGATCAGGCCTAACAATTTCTTGGCCTGGTAGCGGCAAATACCAGCCTGGTGCGATGCCTGGCACGTTCAAGTCCGAACTCACCGTTGTCAACTGCCATCGCAACGATGCATTGGAAAGTGTGTTAGGGATCAATTTACGTAAATCAGAATCGATCTTGTCTGCACCAACGTCGCGAGCGCGATACAACGCTTCCTGATTGCTGGCAGCAAAGCTGCGGAACGCACTGGTTGCTCCCATTGAAGGTAGGTTGGAACCCACCTGGTTTGGTGCAAAGGGAGGCGCAAAGAGTGGACTCTTCGCGACGCCGCCTCGAACAACTTCCTCAAAGCTGCCATTGCTGAAACCATTGGGGCCATACGTAGGGCCAGCACCAGGTACAGGATTAAAGAAGAACGGGAAACGTCGATATGTGGGATCGGTAGCAGGAATCACACCATCACTTCGCAACTGCCAGGGACCCGAAGCAGCGTACAACTGACCGGGAGGACCGTAACCATCGGTCGTGCCATCCAGGTTGTAGGGAGCATAGAAAGGTGCACCTCGTACCAATGGCGTATACATACCAGCAACGCCTTGCATGGATGGATCCTGATCCGAAGCAAACCCATGACTTCCACGAACGACGCTGGTTCCAACCGTCGCACCAGCTTTGAGCCGCTGCAACTCCGCCAACGGCATGCCCATCTTCGTAGGATTAATTTCCCACGGCCCCAGGCCATGGGTGGATGCATGAAACGTGCCAGCGGCTACCTGACCACGAAGATTGCCTGCGTGGTTCAGATTGACCTTGCCATCGTTATCCATGATGAAGATGGCAGCCAGTGGCTTAATCTTCCGATTGTTCGAGTACGGAATGGCAGGGAAGCCAATGTCCATCCAGTAGCTGTCGTTGTTGGCAAAGACGGGATTGTTATTGCCATCGTAACCTACCAGTGTTTTTACTTCGGGTGGCAGATTTTTGACATCACCACCCAAGTCGCCTGGTGGCGGGAAATTGGGGTTACTCCGTGGCGTAGGCCGCAGGCTGTGAGCACGGTCATCCGGTTGCAGCAAGTTGAGAGTTGCTGCTGTTCCGTTTGGATTACATGTAATGGTGGCATTGGGCGTGTATATCCGAGTACCAGGTGCAGGGAAATTGGGTAGATCACCCATAAGCATCGTCAAATTGCCACCTGGATTCAGTCTCCAATAATCTGCATGACGAATACCGCTGGGAAAAACTTCATTGCTATAAGGATTCAGACGTACTTCTTCGATGCCTGTCGCACCTGTAGCAGTAACGGTATAGGCAATGCGAAACTTCATTTCCCTAGCAAAGGAACGAGCGATCGCCACAGGTCCATGTTGCGTGTAGGTCGCAGGATTAGCCAGTGGATAATTTCGCGTTGTCCAATTGGCAGCAACGGCTGCCAGGTAGGGGTTCTTGTGATCGGGATAGGTGTAAGGTGGGTTTAGACTGCCTTGTATCAGTTCGTTGTATTGTCGCCCCTGCATGTTCCTTCGAAAAAGATTATCTTGCCCGCCCGGTACAACAGATGGATCAACATTGCTACGCCAGCCGGTTCCATTGTAAGCTGCAATACTGCTCACACCCAATGCACTTCGACCGTACATGTTCTCGAGAAGACTTTGTGTGAACAGTGCCGAAGCATTGTTGTTGGTCGGAAAGATAATCTGCCGCATCACGAAGTTGAACATCAGATCCGCGTCGGGCAGTTTGATCGTTTCGCCAGCTTTCTGGTCGGCGGCTTTAGTTACTTCCTGTTCCGAGAAGTAGACGAAGGCCACGCCTATCGACGCGAAGAGCGTGATGAGGGCGAGTACCACCAGCAGGATAATTCCACGGCGTTGTCGTCGCTGTCGTGATGTCAGAACCATGGCACACCTCAATCAAACCGGATGCTGGAGCGGAAAGCTGCAAGAGCAGCGGATAAAAACCAGCCTTCGGTTACATGTCTTGAATGATCGTTATCTGCCGCGTCTGCCGAGACTTGGGCTCGTAAACGCGGATGGTTATTTGAATCGATGTAAACGGGAACGGATGCGTCGCTGGCGTGTCGACGGGACGGAACAGTGTTCCACCTGTTGGTCCCTCAAACCGGTTGGTGCCAGTTTCAAAAAATGTATTCACCGTTCCCGGTGCTGCGTTGATCTGGCCACCAAACGCTGGCAATAACTCATCACCCACCAGGCCTGCTGCCGTGGGAGCCGGGTTGATTCCTGGAGCTTGTATCACGTCGCCGATATCGACATAGGCGCCACGGCCAGAAGCAGGCCCACCACCAACTGCACCCAATGGAATCTTGTAGGCAAACGGATCGTACACTTTCACATCGAAACTGATCACATTGGTCAGCAAGATGTCACTGCCATCACGACCAACGCCAGGGGGGGCTTGCAGTCTGGGTGATCGAACCAATCCTGCATCCACGCGGCGACTGCGGTGCTGCACATCCGCCATCGTGTTAAAGAAAACACCAGCCGTGGCAACCACGGGTGGCGACATGAAAACCCCACTGACATCATTGCGAAGACGGAAATCTGCTATGTTGGCGAAAGTAGCATCGCCTACTACCGAACCGCCTGAACTGAATGAAGATGGTATCAGCAGCCACGCCTGACGATAGAGATTGAAAGTCAACACAGGGCCAGTAGGCAAACCAACTCCCGGTAGGTTGGCGGTATCGTCAGTATGCAGGAAGTAGAGCAATTCTGCAGCCTGGCTCGTGAAGAGGCCGTTGTTGCTGGCAGCATCGTAGCGAGACAGAAAATTGCCTGCACCATCAAGAGGCCCTACGCCTGCGAAGCTTGCTGTTTTGCCATAGAAGAACTTATCTGGTTCGTTGCCTTCCAATCGTGAGCTGAAGTGCAAGACATCAGAGGAAGAGACGAGGTTGCCACCTGCACCGAAAGCAGGTTGATCTCGATAGCTGGGCCGATTGGTGGAGTCCTGTCCTTCCAGAAAGCTGGTTGCCCCCAGTGGCCCATTTGGCCACTCTTCCACGGAAAAGAACCCCTCATTCGGTGATCTGAAACTGTAAGGCCTGAGTTGGCGGGCAAGAATATCGCGTTCCACTAAAGAATAAGGGGCCGCTCGCAACCCATCCAAGATCGGCATCGGTTTACCACTTACCGTACACTCACTCAGCTTCTTGCCACAATCGAAATGCTGGGCCCGTAGA
>CAYPJB010000038.1:0-17191 GCA_964410845.1 uncultured Bacteroidales bacterium
TTGTATCGCTCTCGATCTGGCATTCCTCGATGTCGTGATGGGCGATCACATCGCTGGCATCATCGGCTACGGGGCATTCCATCGCTGCATTGTGGAAGTGGATATGGAAAAGAACAGCGTCGCCCTGTTTGACCCATCGAACTACGACGAAGCCCGCGCCCAGAACCGCTGGCAGAAGCTATATCAAACGGCTCGCGTTGCCTGTGTCGAAGCTGAGTTTGAAGGCCACAAGGGTATCTTCAAACTCGATACCGGCGCAGCTGGCAGCACAGTGGCCATTCATGCTCCCATTGTCGAGAAGTTCAAACTACTCGAAGGCCGCGAGACCAGCGAAACCGTCACCGGGGGAGTCGGTGGCATGCTCAAAGCGAGAAAAGGCAAGCTCCGGTATTTCGAACTAGGTGGACATCGAACAGAAGATGTCGAAGCAACCTTCGCTACTGCCAGGAAAGGCGCCTTCGACAGCACGGAAACGCTAGGGAATATTGGTGGTGAACTGCTTAAGCCATTCCGCATGATCTTTGATTATCAGCAAAAGCGGATAGCGTTTGTAAAGCGATGATCGATTTCAACTCTCAACGCTCAATTTCAACTCTTGCCTGCGATGCCACCAGTGAATTGGAAAGAGGATCGCTACCACGAAGCATTCGGTTACCAGCCAGGTGAGCCGTATCAGTAAGGCAACAAGAGCAGCGTACTCGAGACCGATCTGGTCTTTCAGCAACACCATGATGGCCCATTCTCGAGTGCCCAGCCCGGCCGGCGTGGGTATGACAAAGCCCAGCACCGTCGCTGCTGCCAGCTTCGCCACCAGTTCAAAAAGCATCGGCCAGACTTGGATATCACTACGCACTGCAAGGATTACGAAAGACAGGCTCACACCCAGCATGATGCTGCAACTGGTTTGCAGCATTACACCGAGGGTGAGGATTTTCATGCCAAGTCGAGGGAATGGGGCATGTTTGCCATCGGGGAGTTTGCGCAACGGCGCCGTCAACCGATGCATGATGGCGTTAAACAGGGGTGGGATCATCAGAGGCACCGCGCCCACGAGAAGCATCGCAACATGGTAGTAGTTCAGATGCTCGCCGAGCGGTCCACCCAGGAGCACGACCAGTGCAGCCAGGAGCGCTCCGACTGCAATGAAGACGACCGTTTCATACACCACGGTCGTGGCTGCGACTTCAATTCTGCAATGAGGCCCGCGTACCAGCACCGTGCGAAGCAGCACGACTAGAGCCTTGCCTGGAACGTACTTTGCCAGGTGCCCGAGAAAATAGGCCCAGAGTAGTTTGATGAGATCCGGTCGCTGGTCCAGGCTGCGTAGCGAAAGCCACCAGAAGAGCGAGGAGAAGAGCATTCCGCTGACGTATGCGAACCCCGCACAGATGAGGTACCCCTCGTTGACATCCAGCTCATGCTGCATCAGTTGCTGGAGGGGCTTCCAGAACGCAATGATGACGAAAACGATCACCAGGAGAGTGATCGCTGTTTGGAGTACCATTTTCCAGCGAGGAGGCAAACGCATCCTGCCATTGTATGATAACGATGTTGATTTCTGTGTTCCTTTGTGACTGTGTGGTTCAAATGAGATTATCCATGCATCGCCTGCTCCTGCTTGCACTTCTGGCATTCCCACTGACCTTGCACGCACAGGGCAGGATCGAAGTGCGCATCGATCCCAGCCTGGTCAAGTCTCCAGCAGAGACGGGGCGGGTGCTGGTTATTCTGCAGAAGGAAGGAGCTCCTGCTGGTCGTCGCCGAGGTGGCAGCGAGCCTCGTTTCGCCATCGGGGCCAACGGCATGAATGCTTCCCCCTACTTTGGGGTGGACATGAATGAGTTCACCGCAGACAAGGTAGCCACTATCGACGATACATCGACGGCGATGCCCGTAGCAAAACTGAGCGATGTGCCTGCTGGCGACTATGTCGCGCAGGCAGTCTTTCACACCAATCGCGATCTGTGCCTGCCGAACGAGTTTGGCAACCTGATCAGCAAGCCTACGCCAGTGAAATGGGATCCCAGGAGCAGCGAGCCGGTCAAGCTGACTCTGATGGAACGTCTCCCCGACGAGAAACCACCAGCCGATACTGCAACTGTGAAGTTTCTCAAGTTCCCCTCCAAGCTCCTGAGCGACTTTCACAAGCGGCCCTTCTATTACCGTGTCGCAGTGATTCTACCTGCCAACTTCGAGAAGGAGCCCGAGAAGAACTACCTGCTCTGCGTTCACATCGGTGGGTTCGGCACCCGTTATACATCCGCTCGCTTCATGCAGCCTGACCCTCGCTTCGTCCAAATCCTCACCGATGGTGCAGGTCCCTACGGCGACCCGTACCAGGTGAACTCTGCCAACAATGGTCCCTATGGCGATGCCCTTACACAGGAAGTGATACCGCATATCGAGAAGACTTTCCGCTGTGGTGGACACAATCGCCGATTCACGACGGGCGGTTCCACAGGCGGCTGGGTCTCACTGGCGTTGCAGCTTTACTATCCCGAATACTTCAATGGCTGCTGGTCAAGCTGTCCTGATCCCGTTGACTTTCGTGACTATGAACTCATCAACATCTACAGCGATGAGAATGCATATGTAAACCGTTTCCAGTTTGAGCGTCCTTCACAGCGTACCATCAATGGCGAAACCGTGATGACGCTTCGTCATGAATGCCAGGCGGAGAACGTGATCGGTCGCGGAGGTAAATTCAACACCGGCGGCAAAGACTGGTCATCGTGGAATGCCACCTTCGGACCACGTGGGGAAGATGGTTTACCAAGCCTGTTGTGGGATCCCAGGACTGGGGCAATCAATAAGGCTGTGACCGAGGAATGGAAAAAACATGACCTGCGAATCGTCCTCGAACGCATCTGGCCGGATTATGGCCCCAAGCTGCAAGGTAAACTCCACGTCTGGGTAGGCGATGCGGATGATTACTTTCTCAACAATGCCGTCCATCGCTTCAAAGCTGCAGCAGACAAGCTCCAGAACCCCAAGTTCGAAGGTGAGATCATCATCGCTCCTCGCAAAGGCCACACCAGTGGCTGGGGTAACAAACAGATATTCGATCTGATGGAGAAGCGGGCGAAGGAGTCGAAGTAATCCACGATGCCCCAGCAAACCTTCACAACAAATCTTCGCTGCAGCGCCTGCCTGGCATCCATCAAACCGGTGCTGGATGCAGAGCAACGTATACAGCGCTGGTCGGTCGACCTGGCTGCGGAGGGCAAACCACTCACCATTGAGAGTGCAGTCGGGTTCACTCAGACGCAGCTCGATCAACTGCTGGCACCTGCTGGTTATCAAACGCTTCAGGAACTGAAGACAACCTTAGCATCGATGGAATCACCAGCTGTTGAACCGAAGGCCAGCTACTATCCACTTCTGCTGATCCTGCTCTATCTGCTAGGAATCGTTGCTGCCATCGAATGGAATGCAGGCAACTTCGCCTTGGAAAGAGCCATGCGGCACTTCATGGCGGGGTTCTTTCTCATCTTCTCGTTCTTCAAGTTGCTCGATGTACAGAAGTTTGCTGATGCCTATGCCACCTACGATATCGTTGCCTATCGCAGCAGAGGATACGCTCTGGCATATCCGTTTATTGAGTTAGCTTTGGGCTTCGCCTTCCTACTGCATCTCTATCCCTTTGCTATCAATCTCATCACTTTGATCGTGATGTCCGTCAGTATCATCGGCGTGCTGGAATCTTTATTCAACCAGCGACGTATTCGTTGTGCCTGCCTGGGTACGGTATTTACGCTTCCCATGTCGGTGGTGACGGTCATTGAAGATGGTTTGATGATACTGATGTCAGCAGCGATGCTGCTGATGTAATGAATACCCCAGCCTTTTCTGTCACCTGTACTCAGCATCGTTACGCTGAGTACAGCGAAACGATGGCACCCATCATGTATGCCTAATCAGCATTGGTCGTCCATTACGACACCGTCTCCAGTATTAACGACCGTAATGTCTGCGCCGTGCTGCCTATGGTGTAGGCCCGTAGCACCAGATCGCTGGCATCCATGACGTGGCGAACATGGTTGTAGTGCAACTCAGCCAGCGTATCGCCTGCTGCGATTCTGTCGCCAGGCTTCTTCTGCAAGACGATGCCAACACTGTGATCGATCACATCATCCACTTTTTCACGCCCTGCCCCCAGGAGCATGGCTGCCTGTCCCAGTAGCTCAGCTTGTACTGCAGTTACAAACCCTGCTTTCGGCGCCTTCACCGAGTGGCGATGTGGTGCTGCCTTAAACCGCGTAACATCGTCGATAACGGTGACATCGCCACCCTGGTTGGCCACCATTTCACGCAGCTTGGCCAACCCCCTGCCACTGGTAAGAGCATCTCGCACCTTCGCTTCCGCTGCCAGGATATCATTCGTCTGTCCGGAAAGAATGACCAGCCAGGCTGCCAGGCGAACCGACAGTTGCTCCAGATCGCGTGGACCTTTGCCTTGTAATGTTTCGATAGCTTCGATCACTTCCAGGCTATTCCCAATGGCATACCCCAACGGCTGATCCATATCGGTGAGTAACGCCACAGTTCGCACGTGGTGATGCTTGCCAATGTTCACCATGGTGCGGGCGAGCAGACGGGCATCTTCCAGTGTCTTCATGAATGCACCGTGGCCACACTTCACATCCAGCACCACACCCTGGATGCCCTCGGCCAGTTTCTTGCTCATGATGGAGCCAGCGATGAGGGGAATACTTTCCACCGTCGCTGTCACATCACGCAAGTGGTACAGGATCTTGTCTGCAGGAGCGAGGTTGGCGGTCTGCCCGATGATGGCACAGCCAATGTCTCGCACAGCATGACGGAACTCTTCCGGCGAAAGGTTAATGCGATACCCTGGAATAGCTTCAAGTTTATCGAGGGTACCACCGGTGTGGGCCAGTCCCCTCCCCGACATCTTGGGTATCCTGCAACCGCACGCTGCTGCCAGCGGAACCAGCACCAATGTCGTCTTGTCCCCTACCCCGCCTGCAGAGTGCTTATCGACCAATGGACCCGGAATGCCTGTCCAATCAAGGACTGTGCCGGAACGAACCATATGAGCTGTTAACTCAGCGGTCTCGTCATCATCCAGACGATAGCCATCAACATCGCTGAGACCTGATACGTCTCCCAGGTCTTTTTCGTCGCACCTTCGATGAAGAAAGCCAGTTCCTGGGAGGTGAGCCGGTGGCCGTCCCGTTTCTTGCGAATGACATCGACTGCACGCATGGTAAGTCTCATCCATTGAAAGGGCCGTTCGGGGTGTCGAACTATCCTGCCATAGATTAAGGGCTACTCTGATTCGACGGCCCTTTGCCAGGTGATGGTGGTCGTACGAAGCGTCGTGCCACACGGCCCAGCCTATAGCGATGCCTGGTCGAAGGCTGATCGTGTTCGTCTTCAATATCACCGATAATCTCTTCGAGAATATCTTCCAGGGTAATGAGTCCCATCACATCGCTGGTGTTACTTCGCACGATGGCCATGTGACGATGCGTATTTTTAAACAAACGTAATGCTTCGGTAATGCCCTGATCGGGCAGCAGGAAGTTAGCTGGATAGATGGCGTCATCGAGGATAGCCATGCCTTGCAGACTGACGAGATGGAGCAGATCCTTGGTATTCACAATGCCGACGATGTTATCCAGCGTGCCATCATAGACGGGAATGCGGGTGTGAGCACTCTCGCGCACTTGCTCCAGCACTTTGGTGAGAGGCGTTTGCAGTTCGAGGCAGACCATCTTCTCGCGAGGCAGCATGCACTCGCCTACCTTCTTGCTTGAAAAGCGAAAGACATTAGTCACATACTCTGCCTGTTCTGCTGAGAGCAGTCCTGCTTCCTCCACTTCTTCCACGAGCATGGTCAGTTCTTCCACGGAATGCAGTCGGTGTTCATTGCCCGTGGGTGCAAGTCCTATCAATCTGGTAATAGCATTGGACATCCAGTTCATGGCCACCACGAATGGCTTGGTCGCTCTGGTAAAGTACTCAAGAGGCAAAGCAATCCAGAGCGATACCATCTCGGGCCGTTGCAAGGCAATAAGCTTAGGCGTCTGTTCTCCCAGCACCACATGCATGACGGTGATGAGAATAATCGCGCAGATGCTGGCGGTGGTATGGGCAGCCGCCGACTGCAGGCTTGCGCCAAGGGAAACGAACAATGGATGAAACAGCTGCGCCAGCGTCTGCTCGCCAATCCAGCCCAGCAGCAGGCTTGCCACCGTGATGCCAAGCTGACAGGCACCGATGGCATCGTCGAGTGATTCCACCTGGCGATGCAGTGATTTGGCTCGTCGTGTTCCTGACTTCAGCAATTGTTCAACTTCGGTGTGGCGAATGGCAACGAGAGCAAACTCGCCTGCGACGAAGAATGCATTAAGGAGCACCAGCAGAAAGACACCCAGCAGCCTTGCTCCATCAGCCCAGGAAAATACACCGATCTCAGCAAAAACAGTCTCAGCGAACATGAATTCTCAACAAGAGAAGAATGATGGAACTACCATCGAAATAGCCACTGCATTGTGATGGTGTTTGTTTACCGAGTCAACCTTGCAGTGGTGGCAGGACACACTATTGAAGTACGGGTTAGAGCCGGTTCTTGTCAGTCACCAACATTAACGGCGCTGGCGTTGCGGAAATTCGGATCCTTCCGGAGAAGGTTTCACATCGATCGATTGCATGCGGGGCTTCTTCATGTAAGGGCGGTAGAGAGGATCGCCTATGATCATCATCTGCCAACTGGTAAACGGTGTACTCAGCCAGTAGCTTTCGACCACGGTGTGGCCGGATAAGAGAAAGCCAAAGAACACCGGAGGCTTGGGGAAAGCCATCAGGTACGGCTCCGCCACGGGGCCAAGTGTTACGCACGCACCATCCTGCAAAAGGTTCGGTACCCAGCGACGGTTATTCTTCTCCCTCAACGATACTGCCTCGAAACTGGCAATATGGATGGCGATTGAACCAGTCAGCAATTCACAAGCGGGACTGTAGTTCTGCAAGGCATACCAGCCACAATAGATAGCGGTACGAGGACAACTTCCGGGTATGAAAAGGTCTTCGGTATTATTCAGCGTGGTGCGGAAGCCTTTATCCTTGAGTAGTTGAGCAAACTCACGAAGTGATTCATCGAAGCCACCGTAACTGCCCGCCCCCAAATCGCCTTCTTTCTGCCAGTTGATGCCACGAGCATCCACGTAGGCATACCCCTCTGGCCCTCCAGCTGCTTCGGCTTTCAGAGCATCTTCAACAATTCGCTTGGCTACCGATGGAGTAGGCCCATCAATCCGACAGGTGAACACAATCTTGGGCATTTTCGCTCTGGCTGATTCCTGAATTGTGAAGTACCGGAAGTTCAGCTGCCAGCGTGTCAGAGCATAAGAGGGGAACCACATCATGGCTAACTCGCTATCAACGGCGGCATAGCTTTCATTCAGGCTGAGAGTGTTTTGCTGGGCTTCGAGGTTCTTCTTCAAGTTGTTAAGCCGATCCCGTTCAGGCGTGTAGGCACTGGCATTAGCCTTCTCCCCGGCAGCTTCCAGCTTCTTGGTAGTTTCGCTGATTTCCAGTAACCGATCTTCAGTCCGTTTCAATTCTCGACGCACGACTTCCAACCTGGGCAGATCTTCCGGTTTCGGCTGAGCGGAGCCTACTCGAATCGGCACGCCATACGTGTTAAGCAGAATAAAGTCCTTGTTCTCCAGGGGTTTTAGCTTTTCACGCAGTGGGGCGAGGAGCCTGGTTTCGTAATCCTTTCGGCTCATCTCTTCCGATTCAGGGAGATCGAGTTTAATGAGATGATCCATCGGCACACCACGCTGCTGGCAGTAGAACTCGCCAAGAGCGACAGAAGCGATGACGTTGTTATTGACGACGACCCAGACATCCGTGGGAGCGAACACCCTGGGAGCAATTACCTGGGCACCTACGGATAAAGGCAGAGCCAGGCAGGCAAGAAACGACATCAGATAATGCATGTGTGAAACTCTGTTAGGTTGCCTGTATTCTATGGCCATACTTTTGGTTGACTGGGCTTGTCACTTTCCATTCTTCCAGTGATGCGAATTGTGATACACTTGAAGAGGTCTGTCGTACCTCTTTCAATTGCTATGCTTCGACTTATTCATTTCAGCGACATCCATCTGTTCCAGAGCCACGCTCGCTGGAAAGCGCGTGATTTGCTCAGCAAGCGTGTCACCGGCTACGTGAACAGCCGCTACCTGCCTCGCAGCAAGGTATTTAAACAAGCCTCACAGGTGTTGCATCGACTGGTCGAAGATGCCTATGCTCGTCAACCGGATCTGGTGATTTTCTCAGGTGATGCCACCACGCTGGGGGTAGAGGAAGAGTTCGCCCATGCAGTAGATCTGCTCCAGGTAGGTAACGAGCAGACGCCGTTGGCCATGGCGGTGCCGGGTAACCACGACTATTACACCACATCGAGTGTGAAGCTTGGCCTGTTCGAACGGTACTTTGCCCCCTGGCAGCATGGGGAGAGAGTGGATGATGAAATCTACCCTTTTGCCCGAGTCATTGGCCCGTTGTACATCGTTGGGGTGAACTCCTGCCAATGGAACCGATGGTCGTGGGATTCCACTGGAAAAGTTGGCGTGGACCAACTCCTGCGACTGGAACGATTGCTCGGAAGTGAAGCAGCTCGCGAACGCATTAAGATCCTCGTTACCCACTACCCGTTGGCACTGGCTGATGGCAAGCCAGAACATCGCCACCGTCGCCTGCGCGATTTAAGTGATCTGTTAGCAGTCGCCCAGCAGTTTGGGGTCCAGCTCTGGTTGCATGGCCATCGGCACAATGCCTACGTGGTGCCTGCCCAGCCCGACCGAACTGTCGCAGCACTTTGCGTAGGTAGTGGCACCATGCACGATCACTGGTCGTATGGAGAATATTTATTCAACAACGAGGAACTGACAGTCAAACAATACACCTATCAGCCAGAGACTAGTCGTTTTGCGCTGTCACAGGAACAGCAGATCATGCTGAAGATGCCGATGGTAACGATGCAGGAAGCTTAGACCTGTCGCCATCTAAACCCCCCAGATTACCCTCTCCGCCTGCATGACATGGTCATAGTCAGAACCATGAAAAATCCCCCGCTTTTACCCCTTGCCGCTAGAGACAGGGGGTAAACTTCGCTAGAATATCACTTGCTGGAAGCACCTTCAGCACAACAAGGACGTTGTGTCATCTTGATTCGTCATGACGACACCAGTTCCCTGCCCCTGGCTTCAAGCCAGTTCGCTAGCGACGCCTGTTTCCCGACGAGGAATGTCTTGTGAAAAGTCTTTTGCTCATCCTTCTCCTGCTGGCAGGCGGTGTCGTCGGCTACTTTTATTGGCAATCCAGTAAGTACCCCGTCTCTGTGGAAGAGCCAAAGTTTGAGGTCATCCGCAAGGGTAACATTGAAGAGAAGATTACCGGTAGCGGAAAGCTGGAACTCAAGGGCGGTCTGTATCACATTCTCCCCGAGGCACCCGGGAAGATCGTCAAAGTCATGAGCGGCCTGACCGTTGGCAGCCTGGTGAAAAAGGGAACGGTACTCGTCACCCTCGATGATACCCAGGCTCAGGCAGAACTCGGCGCAGCCGACGCTGCAGTCATCACTGCCGATGCTGACATCGAACGTGCAATTGCGATGATGGTAACCGCAGAAGCAAAAATCGAAGAAGTCAAAGAAGGCTTGAACTTTGCCCGCACACAGATTGCGACAGCCAAGCAGCGCGAACGTGAGGGAGTAGCAGCATCTGGTCTCGTGAGAGAAGCTGAAGCATCACTGAAAAAGGCCGAAGCTGCAGGCAAAGCAGCGGATGCCTATCTTTCAGAAGCGAAAGCTTCCCACAAGACTGCTATCGCCAACAAACGTCGTGCTGAGACGATGGTGAATGTTAAGAAGCGTCTGTTGGAGCAGATGAATCTGACCGCCCCCGTTGACGGGGTGATCCTCAATATCAGCAATTACCTGAAGGAAGGGCAACTGATCGCACCTACGCTGGGCGCTCTCATCACCATCGCCAATAATCCCGACCAGTGGGAAGTCAAAGCGCAAATCAGCGAACAGGATATTGGCAAGCTCCAGCAGAAGTTTGCACTCAAGCCTACGGTGCAATTCACCGTTGAGGCTTACTCCGCTGAACGCATCAAGTTCACGGGCAAAGTGATCGATATCGCAGCTCTTCCCAGTTCACCATCACGTCCCAGCATGGCTGGTCTCGACCCGATGCAACTGGCAGCTCTGGCTGGTGGCTCGAATAACAGTGGCCCTGCCAACTACACCGTAACCGTGGCTGTGGATCCTATCCCGGAGAACATCGCCAGGAACCATCCACTCAAAGTCGGTTTCGTGGCGTCTGATCTGCAGATCATTGTTGAAAACTTCAACGACATTGTCACTGTTCCCTCGGCGGCACTTTCCTTCACACCTGACAACATGAGCGATGCGCAGCAGAAGGAACTCAAGAAGAACGAAGAGGAAGGCTGGAGTGCCGTCTGGTTCTGGGAAAAAGGAATCTATTTTCCACGCTTCATCAAGGCCGGCGCCAGTGAGATGGGTAGAACTCATGTCAAAGAAGTGCTGCAAGGCAAGCCTGAAGAACTACTGAATAAATCTGCTGTCATCGAAGCGCCTAAGAAAGTAGAAAGGGCCAGCATCTTTGGACTAGGCGACAAGCCGCTGCGTATGCCTGGCTAACCATGATGATGACTGCGAAAACTTCATTCGATTCCGCCGAGAACAAGAACTGACGCATGACTGCCATCATTCAAATACAAAACGTTCGCAAGGTCTACGACACGGGTGAAGTGCAAGTCGAAGCGCTCAAGGGCGTCAGTTTTGACATCATTCCTGGCGAGTTTGTTGCCATCATGGGAACCAGCGGTTCCGGCAAATCGACGCTGATGAACATCCTTGGCTGCCTGGATCGACCTACAGCAGGTCTCTATCGACTGGGTGGGCAGGATATCGGCAAGCTTTCCCGCTTTCAGCTTGCGAAGCTACGTAACGACAAGCTCGGGTTCGTCTTCCAGGGATTCAATCTGCTCAAACGTTACACGGCGGTTGAAAACGTCGAACTACCCCTGCTCTATGCAGGCATAGGGACGAGTGAAAGACGACGCAGGGCTCAAGCCAAGCTCGAACTCGTTGGCCTGGGTCAACGTGGCGGTCACCTGCCCAACCAGTTGTCGGGTGGCCAACAGCAGCGCGTTGCCATTGCTCGGGCACTGGTGAATAACCCGCAACTATTACTGGCCGACGAACCCACTGGAAATCTGGACAGCAAGACCTCCGTTGAAATTCTCGCAGAATTTCAGCGGCTGAATCGCGATCTGGGGCAGACAATCATCATCGTCACCCACGAACCGGATATCGCCAACCATGCCAAGCGATGCCTGGTGGTTCGTGACGGGCTGCTGGCAGAAGACTACTACAACGATCATCCGATTGATGCCCGTGACTCACTGGCAGCTCTGAACAACAGCGAAAACCATGGTGCCTCGCACGGCAAAATGCATGCCAGCACATTGCCGCTGCCTACTGCCACTCAGCCCCATGCTGCGTCGGCCTGAAGAGAGGAACATGGATCACGCACGATTGCCGACTTATCCGGAGCATCGCGAACCAACTGAACGCATCGACGGAGTCGAGTTCGAGCGTGAAGAGAATCCACGAACTGCTCCCTGGACATTACTCTGGCGAGGTGTGGCTTTCCTGCTTATCGCTTTCAGCTGTGTGGCAGGATACTACGGCTGGGAAAAGTACAAGAACCAGCCAGCCAAAAGGGAAACCGCTCCGGTGAACCAAGGACGAGGCAACTAAGACCATGAGTTTCTTTTCTGCCTTACGAGTGGCTCTTGCTGCCTTGTTTGTCAACAAGGGACGATCCGTGCTGACCAGTCTCGGCATCGTCATCGGTATCGCCGCTGTCATCGCCATGGTTGCAGCAGGCAACGGCGCCAAAGAGAAACTGGATGATCGTCTGGAGAGCGTGGGCAAGAACATCATTCTCGTTCGCCCCGGGGGCAAAACCAGCACCGGAGTCACCATACACAGCACTCCCATTACCAGTGATGATGCTACCGCCATTCGCACCGACGAAAAACTCAAAAAGATCCTCATTGGCGTGGCAGAATCCCAGGCTACACAGGATCAGGTAACCAATGCCAGTGGTACTTTTCTGACCACCATTTCCGGCATCGTGCCTGACATGTTTCTCGTTCGTAAATGGCAGGTCAGCGCCGGCCGCCTCTTCAGTCATTCCGACAACCGTAGTGCGAGTGCCGTCGGCGTCATTGGCGAAACGCTGGCCAAAAAGCTCTTTCCCGGTCGTCGCCCTGCTGACATGATTGGCCAGAGACTCAAGATCTGGGGACAATCCATTGAAATTGTTGGCGTCCTTATCCCCAAGGGAAAGAATCCGATTGGACAGGATCAGGATGATCAGGTCTTTCTGCCCATCAACACTATCCAGCAACGACTGGGCAGGGAGCCACGCGTCTCTGTCATCACTTGCACTGCCAGGAACAATGAAGACATCACCCCGGCACAGGAACGCATCACCAAGCTTCTGCGTGAGCGCCGAAACCTTCGTGCTGGCATGCCTAACGACTTCGATGTCACCAGCGTGGAAGAGATGGCAGCCATCGGCCTGCTTCTTACCAACACACTCAACATCCTGGTGATAGTGATTGCCAGCATTTCACTTGTCGTGGGTGGCATTGGGATCATGAACATCATGCTCGTCTCCGTCACTGAACGCACCCGTGAGATCGGCATCCGCATGGCAGTGGGCGCCACGCCAAATGATGTTCGCAATCAGTTCCTGATTGAATCAGTTGTACTCTCGCTTGGTGGCGGGCTGATCGGCGTCCTGCTGGGGCTCAGCTTTGCCTATGTCATCACCAATCTGCTGGATTGGCCACTGCGATTGTCGCCTATCTATCCCGGTGTTGCCTTCGGTGTTGCAGCCTCAGTGGGTGTTTTCTTCGGATACTACCCTGCGATGAAAGCCTCGCAACTGGATCCGATCGAAGCACTGCGATTTGAATAAACTGCTGGATAACAGCTACGCAGCCGCGCTGACTATCGCGAGGGAGACATAAAGTCTCCTGTGTACTTGCGGAATTCAACCGTCATGACCAGCTTACCTGAAAACTGGCGGCAGCAACTCACCGAATTGCGGATGGTGCTGCTGAAGCTGCATAAATCGCTGCTTGATAACGAACGCTTGCGTTACGAAGCAGAGCATGGCCCCATTGCCAGCAATGCCCAATACCTGCAATTGCTCATCAATCATGAACGATTCAATTGGTTACAGCCTTACACCAAATTGGTTGTCGGTGTAGATGAAACGCTGGACAGCAAGGAACCCGTGATCCTTGAACAGGTGCAGGGACACTGGGAACAAGCTCGTTCGTTAACGATGGGACAGATCAACATCACAGAATCAAAGTATACCCTGGCACTGACTGCTTCTGAAGCAGTGCAGGTCCAGCATGCCATTTTGATGGGTATTCTCAACGAAGCCAGCGAATGATCAGCCAGACCACCAGAATTAGAAACATCCCAACAGGCACGCTCATCGCCAGCAGGATGATTTTCATCTGATTGCTGAGCTGCAGTTTGCGTTCACTGCGCTTCGCAGTTTGTTCATGCAGCTTGTTGGTATGCCCCTTAGTGATGTTCCCCAGTTCCGTCAGGGCATCGACAGCGGTATTGGGTTGCTCCTGACTGGCTGTGGATACAGTCGTCGGGGCTTCGTTCAGTGGTATATCCGTCGTACTCTGTCGAGACCTGGATGTTGTCTTCTTCCCCGGTGCCTGAGGATTGCTGGAACCTTTCATGGCTGGGAGCGATGTACTCGATGCAGGCTGGAACCACTCTGATTCAGGCAGTGGCAATGGTGTCTCAAGCCATGGTTGCAATGCGTCGATCACTTCCTGTGGAGTGCTGTAGCGATCACCAGGCTTCTTTTGAATCATCCTGGTGATGATCGCTTCCATCTGTCTGCTGACATCAGGATTACGCGATCGCAGAGGTTTAGGCATTTTCATCTGATGTGACATCAGCTTGCCGGTAATCGTCGGTATCCGGAAGGGAAACTTGGCAGTGAGCAGAAAATAGGCAGACATGCCGAGGGAGTAGATGTCAGCCCGGATATCGACATTGTGAGAATGGAGCGCCTGCTCAGGGGAGATAAAGTCTGCAGTTCCAAGAACCTGGGCATTGTCGAGTTGCCGCGTCAGATCATCCGCACGCTGATCAAGAAAACGGGCCAGCCCTAAATCGAGCACTTTGATGACGTTATCTTTGCTCAGAATCAGGTTGCCCGGTTTGAGATCGCGATGCACCAATCCCGAGGTCATGATGCACTGCAGACCCGCTGCCGCCTGGGCCATGTAGTGGGCTACTCGCAGTTCCGAAAGTGCTCCGAAACCGGAAACCAGCTTATGAAGGTTGATGCCATCCACATACTCCATCACCATGCAGTGCCAGTTGCCTTCCAGGCCCACATCGAAGGCTTGCACCACGTTGGGATGCTTGACCGCAGCGACGGCACGTGCTTCCCGGTAGAATCGTGCTACTGCTGAACTATCCTCATTCAATTCCTTGGGCAGCAGCTTGATGGCCACCTGGTGCCGCATGTGGACATGTTCACAATGCAGCACCACGCCCATGCCCCCAGTCGCCAGGGGTTTGAGCACCTTGTATTTGCCTATGATGAAGCCTTTGTTGCGCCCTGCGTAGAGTTCGCGACCATGGTACTCGGTAATGTGGCCAGCACGCAGCAGATGACTCAGGATGGTATTGGGATCGTTTGACTTGCATTGCGCCAGGCATTCGTTCAAATGCCGATCCGAAACCAGCCCGCTGTCGCGGATCAGCTGTAAGAGGGTTTCACGAGTAAGAGCCGAGACTGACATGGAAACCGTTTCCTGGGCAGAAGGCCTACCTAGGAAACATACGTCATAAATGGCTAGTGATTCAAGATAAACTCGTTGCTATTAAAGAGTGCCCATAGTACGTCACGGTAAAGTTTGTTGCGCTCCTTGTCTTTCAGGTAGATTTGTGCATAGGCACCAGACGGATTGATTGCGGCAGAAAAGGCTTCGCGTTCCTTGGGCGATGGCGGGCGGCTCAAAGCTGCGAGGTACAGCACATCCAGAGGTTTCTTGGATTCCATGGCAATACGGATAATCTGGCTCATCCCTACAGCTTCATTCAGCTTGGGGCCGTTCATGAGCAACAGCGCCTGGACAACAGTACCATTGAAGCTGGCTTCGTTGCCTTCATCGTCACCGAAATTCACAGTAAAGTCACGAAGCCATTCGTTGGTCGTGTCACGGCGGGCTTGCGGATTGTTTGCATGCTTCATCTGAATGTAGTTCGTGGCGGTGAATATTGAATCGACCAGGTCTTCAGGCGACATGGTTTTCAGCTGCATGCGAGCGAAGTAGGGGTCCGCATCAGGCTTGCTGTTGGTAGCGTTGGCAATGCTGGAAAGCTGATAGGGCTTGCTTGACATGATCCAGCCAATCAGCCGATGCAAGTCATAACCCGATGTGACAAAGTCCTGTGACAATCGTGTCAGCAATTCCGGGTGTGATATCGGATTGTGTTCGCCGAAATCATCGACCGGATTGGTGAAGCCTCGCCCCATGTAGTGTGCCCACAGGCGATTGACGATCGACATGGCGAAGTATTCATCATTGATCAGGAATCGCGCTAATTCTGAACGACGCGGTGCACTACTGGAGAGACTGGGCTTGTTCTTATCAAGCCAGACTGCACTGCTTCTTTTCAGCAGCCCATTCCGTTGTTCATAGAACACCCCTGCTTCGGGGTTGGCGTTCATGTTGTCGCGCAATTTGTAATGCTGAAGCGACTGCATGCGCGCGTTCTGCAACATGATGTTGGCAGGTTCCCGTTCCATCTGTCGCAGGAAGACGTTGACTCCCCAGAACTGTCCTTGCTTGCGATCATCAATGAACGGGTGATCGTGGCACTGAGTACATTGAGTCTGAATCCCCAGAAAGACGCGGGTGACCCGAGAGGTAGCGGGGATCATTTCAAACTGGCCATCGCGTTGCCTACGCTCCGTTGGCACGATTTCACCAAAGTGACTGAGCAGGAAGTTTGCCGGCGCAGCCATCTTGTCTACTTTGCTGGCACAACCGTCTTTGTCGGTAGCTGTAGCAGTCAGCAGGTCCTGCACGATTTCATCGTACCGGCGATTTTCGCCAAACTGACGTTCGAGCCAGGTACGCAGGTTAGCACGATTGATACCGGGTTGGGTGGTGCGAGTGATCAGCCATATCGTCCAGATGTTAGCCCAATTCTTGGCATAGTCTTCGTGATTCAACAGATACTTCAATACTTCGGTACGGCGACGGCTGGCAGGCAAATCCATGAAGTAAGTCAATTCCCCTTTCGCCCCAACTGGGTCTTCCTTGGGATTGACCTTGGCCGGAATGACAGAGGGAATTCGACCGATGGTGTCGATGAAGGCCCGGCGAATCCATTCGTAGTCGTTGGCATTGGCCGATGGCGTGATCTTATTCTCTTTCCACGCCTTCTCTATCTGCTCGTTGATGAAAGCAACGGTCTTGGCATCGCTCAAACCACTGCTGGAATTCGATTTGTCGTCGTCCTTCTTTGTTTCTTCCTTGCCCGCAGCTGCCTTATCCTGGCCGGTTTTGGGATCATCCCAGCCGAAAGCAGCCGTGTAGCCCAGGGTGAGTATCGTGGTGCCCAGGAAGAGCAAACGAGCTGTTGCACGAGTCATGATCATGCCATCGCGAGTGTGAATATACATTAGTTATACGCCATAGCAGGGGGGGCTGTCAAAAGACAATGGGGCGTATCAAAGATGAAACCCCAGTGAAGCACTGGGGTTCTGATCGATAAAAGCTAAATACGAGTGCTACTTTTTGTTCATTTCCCACCTGGGACAGTAGCTGATGGCACAACAATGGCTGGACCTTTGTTCGTCGGCTTATCATCTGAACGGTAGTAATGAATCAGATTCATCACCAGTGCCACCACGCTGATGATCAAGAACGCTTTCACGCAGAAAGCCAGTACGCTGAACATGGCTCTCAGATTATTGAGAGCAATCATCAAAAAGCTGATGTCCTTGCCTTTCGTTCGGGTGATGGCATGGAATCCGACCGAGGCGGTCAT